>PAUV01000079.1 GCA_002712845.1 Rhodopirellula sp.
TCAGCGCTCTCGTCAGCGCTCTCGTCAGCGCTCTCGTCAGCGCTCTCGTCAGCGCTCTCGTCAGCGCTCTCGTCACTGTTCTGAGCGTTCTCCTGGGCGACGTCTTCTCCAAGATCCTTTGTAGCGGTGCTGTTGGCAGGATGTTGGATGAATCTGTAGCCAGCATCTCGGATGGTCAGCAGGTAGACAGGAGTTGTCGTATCGGGTTCGATGATTTTCCGTAATCTCGCAATGAATTGGTCGACAGCTCTGGTTTGTATATTGCCGGGTAGATCCCAGACCTCGGTCAGCAATTCGTTTCGGCTGATCACTCGATCTTTGTGTTCCGCAAAGTATTTGAGTAACTTCAATTCTTTCGGAGTCATTCTCACTGCCTGGTCAGAGACTGTCGCTTCATGCGTTTCAAAATTGACTCTGACATTGCCGAAATCAAGTTCGACAATCGCATCGGGCGTTTTGGCAGTTTTTGCGGGCTTTGGCTTGCTGCGGCCAACTTGGAGCAAGTTCTTGATGCGACTCAGTAGTTCATCTAATTCAAATGGCTTGCTCATGTATTGGTTCGCGCCGACATCGAAACCCCGCGTCCGATCTTCTGCAAGAGTTCTCGCTGAGAGCATCAGTACCGGAGTCGTCACTCCCGCATCGCGGATCGTTTCGCAAACCGTGTAACCACTCAAGCCCGGAAGCATAAGGTCCAAGACAATGAGGTCGATTGACTCACCATTGTTGTTCACCATGCGCAGGGCAGTGGCACCATCTTCGACCAGGGTAACACGATAATTTTCAGCTTCGAGGTTGTACTTGATACCAACCCCGAGGTGTTTCTCATCTTCAACGACGAGGATGTGTTGCCGCATGACAGTCTCGTTCTCAAATTAATTAGTGTGACTTGTCTCTCGATTGTCTGGCACCTCTGCGGGAACGACGCCGCCTAGCGTCACCTCAAATTCCGTTCCTGTTCCCATCTCGCGGTCCTGCAGGCGAATAGATCCTCCAAGACTCTTAACTACATTTCGAACCAAATACAGGCCCAGTCCAGTTCCCGGCGTGCTGCGTTCCAGTTCATTACCAAGGCGGATGAACCGTCCAAAAATTTTTCGTCTTTGATTGGCTGGGATGCCGGGGCCATTGTCGATGATGGACACAACAACATTCTGATCAGCTACTAGCTGTACTTGGATTCTTACCTCTGGCATGGCGCCGGAGTATTTGACGGCGTTATCAATAAGATTGCGGAAGAGAATCTCTAGCTGTATCAACCGACTCCTTAACTGGATTTCCCCGCATTCAATGGTGACAGTTTCTTCTGGCAACCGATAGCGGACACAGATTGAGGATCCACACTGTTTTAAAAGTTCATCCAGATCAACCAACTCATCGTCGGCGACGTCACCACCCCGGTCGATTCGAGCGGCGTCCAACAGGTGATTGATCAGCAGGTCAAGTCGCTCGACGTCCTCCAACATGAATTGGTGGAAATCCTGTTGTTGCTGTGCATCAACACTGTGACGAGTCATGGTTTGTAAGTAGAGTTTCAATGATGCAATCGGGCTTTTCAGCTCGTGGGTGACCGCGTCAATGAAGTTAGACTGCCGCTGGTTTAGTTTGACAGCCTTGACCGTTAGCGTTAGGTAGGCGATCACGCCGGCGAGAACGCCAATGAGTAGGACAGTTCCCGTAGAAAGGATTACCCAAAAGGCCACGGAGGATTCGAGATTTCCGGTTGCGCCGAGCACATTGCCCAAGATCCAGACGCCGGCCAAAATAACAACCAGCACGATCATGACAACGCCAAGCGTGATCGGGGCTTTCAGGCTGCGGCGTTCAAGCATGGTAAGGTCATCTGAGAGTTTGACGCGGAATGAAACGTAGGATTCGATAGCCGCTAATGCTCGGAAAAACTCGCGGGTACAAGCAGGCTGCGGGGTAAGCTTACGGTGAACTGTCTGAACTTATCAGCTCGGTAACATAATGTAACGGACGCCTGTTGCTGGGAGCTGCGAATCGATTCGGGTGGCTATTTTGCGTAACTCAACGCATTTGGGACACTTGGGGCGTGACGTTCGCTCGCCCAAGCGTAATAATAACGAAAACTGATGCTTTGCCTGTGTGGCCGAATGGAGAGTAATGGTGAGCGCCGAAACCCGGACGCGACGCTTCTCAGAAAGAACGATCCGTCAAGTGAATCTTGACTGCAAACGCGCGATGATTCGTGGCAGGTTCTGTCCAGATCGAAGCGAAGTTGCACAGCAGCGTTGCGTCGCTGATCAGCACGAGGGCGACCACGCCTTTGGAAGTCAACTCTGGTACTTCGAGGGGTGGGGAGTCGATTTGTATGATCAAAGACACACTGTCTTTGGAGTCGTGGAATACTCGCTTCAATACGGTTTGCATGAACTGGTCGAAGATGCCGTTTTTGGGTCGGAAGACCAGCGGACGCGTTATCGCCAAATGTATGACGACGATAAGCAGAAAGCGACGTGGCACCACCCGTCCCACCGCTGGCTCGCTATGGGTGTGGTTTTGATGGCCGTTATCAGCTTGACCTATTTGATGATCGCGACACTTAAGTGAATTTGAAACCTACTACTGATGACCCCATTGTTCATGTCGAAAACGTCGCGAAATGCTACAGCAAGTGGTCGCTTGTTGGAAACCGCAGGGTTCACGCGTTAAAAGGCATCTCGCTCGAAGCGTCTCGGGGAGAGGTGTTTGGCTTACTCGGTCCAAATGGGGCCGGAAAAACAACGTTGGTCAAAGTACTGTTAGGCGTCGTTCGGCCGACTTCGGGTAAAGCTGCTGTCTTTGGAAAGGTGGCTGGTTCTAAGTTTTCCCGCAGCAAGATTGGTTATTTGCCCGAAACACTGCGTGTCGATCGGCATCACACCGCCCGAACGGCGTTGAGGTTTTACGGTCGTTTGAGCACGATGTCCAAGAAGCAAATCGACAAGCGAAGCGACGAGTTGTTGGAACTGGTTGGCTTGCAAGGTCGTGATCGGGAACCGCTGAAGAGATTCAGTAAGGGTATGAATCAGCGGCTCGGATTAGCGCAGGCGTTAATTCATGACCCTGATTTACTCGTGCTGGATGAGCCCACGGACGGCTTAGATCCCGTAGGACGCAGTGAAGTCAGGAAGGTGATCGAGCGTTTGAGCGCGGCAGGTAAGACGATTTTTCTAAACAGTCACATCCTGCAGGAAGTGGAAGTCGTGTGTACTCGTGTTGCTGTTCTTGCCGGCGGCGAAATACGTGGTTCAGGCACAATTGCCGATCTGGCTGGCAAGCAGGACGCCGATGTCGTTCTTTTGGATGTCTGTTTTCATGATCAGGCTGCTGCAGATCAGTTCATCAAGGGAGCGGCGGAGAGTCATCCGGACTTAGGCCTGGGACTTGACCCCAATGGCTCGCCCCGAGGCACGCACCGACTTATTGGAAAGGTGAATCAGCAGCACTCTGTCGATCAGATTGTTGATCTTGTGCGGGACGGGGGCGTCTCGATAGCGCGACTCGATATCAAGCGGCCGAGTTTGGAAGACACGTTCATGAAATTAGTCGGAAGTGCGACACGAGAGGATTCTGGCTCATGAAACCGTATCTAGCGATCATTCAAGATTCTTTTCATTCCGCGCTTTCATCGCGTGTTCTGTGGATAGCATTTTTTGCGATTTGGCTTGTCCTGGCTGCCCTGGCTCCGTTTGGGTATCAGGAGGATCTGACCGCTGATTTCCGCGGTGCCCGTGATCTGGCGAACCGAGGTCGACTCAGGGGATTGTTGGCACAGGGCCTGAAGGATCCTGAATTGGCTGACACCGCGGTGGGAAGATTGGCTGCGGCGATGCCTGAAAACATCGCTGAAGAGTTGAACGCGGTTAGTGAAGGTAAGGAGACGACGCTTCGAACCTCTGAATACGCAGACGCTTTGAATAAGTGTCTTGATGATGAAAGCTGGTACGACGAAGAGGCTTGGACGCCTACTTTAAGGCTGGCTGAGTTGCGTGAACTAGATGAATTGCCTGATGAAGAACTCGATGAATCGAGGCGCCGACGCCGTGCACGCCTGAGAATCGAAGCCGCAATGCCCGGTGTCTTTGCAACACGCTCGGCGAAATCCATCAGTCTCACTTATGCGGGTTTCGATTTCCCTGCTGAATTCGCTCTCGACAAAACACGATTCGTGGGGATCATTAACCAGTTCGTCGTGCCGCTCATCATTGACTGGTTGCTTGGTTTCATTCTGATTTTTCTCGGGATACTTGTCACCGCTTCGATGATCCCCGATATGTTGCAACCTGGGTCGTTGCACCTGTTGCTCAGCAAGCCTGTTTCAAGGTCGATGCTGTTGATTAGCAAATTCATTGGCGGCTGTGCCTTTGTATTCTTGTGTGTCATTCAGCTTGTCGTCGGGCTGTATTTAGTGGCTGGGCTCCGACTTGATATATGGAATGCGAGATTATTGTGGTGCATTCCTGTTTCTGTATTTCTCTTCTCGGTTTTCTACAGTGTTTCTGTGCTTGCCGGGATGCGTTGGCGATCGCCCATTTTGGCTATTGGCGTCACGACCATGTTTGGTGGAATCTGTTTTGTTGTGGGGATCATTGGTGGGGTGTTTGACGGATTCGTCACCGGGCCAGCACGGATTAAATCCATGGCGGTTTTGGGGGATGTGACGTTTGCCAGTACTCAGGGCAGTGGTCTGACTCGGTATGACAAAAATACCAATGAGTGGGTCGAAATATTCAGCAGCGGCGCGATCAGTATGGACCGCGTCATTCCACCCGTCGTCATCGATCAAGACACCATTGTCACGTCAAGAACCACTGGAGGGCGGATGAATCCATTCGGTTCAGGTTCTTCAGATTTGTTGGTGCTAAGCGCAGACAATGATTGGGAACCCGAGCCGAGTCTGGGGCTGCCGCCTGCAACCGTGCGTCTTTACAAGGCTGCTGACTCTTTGCTCACGCTGAGTGGAAGCAGTCTGAATCAGACTGGTATCGCCGGGGTACTTGCGGCTGCGGGTGAAGAGCGAGCAGACGAGGATGAAGAAGAACAAATTCCAGAAACGCCCGACGCGACGGGTGGATTGCTCGGTCGGCTGGGCAGCATGTTGGGGGTGGCGCCTGCCGGCTTCACGTCGGTTCTTCCGCGAGGAATGGCAGTTGCCCCGCCAATAGTCATTATTGTTAGTCCCAGTGGAAGCGATTTGTATCTTCTAAGTCGAGCGAGGATGCTTCGTTTTGCACGATCAGAAGATGATCAGTCTTGGACTCAGGCCGCTGAGCGTGAGTTGGAGGGGGATCCTTCGATTGCGGGAGTGATTGCGGTCTCGGGCGCCGTCGTGATGGTTTCGCGTGCTGAGCAACCAATCGAGCTGTTTGACAGTGAAAACCTTGAACCGATTGCGAAGGTGGAATTATCGGATCGCTTGTTGCCAACTTCAGTCGTTGGAATGGGTGACAGCCGCTTCATGCTGCTTACAAGCGATGCCAGATGTAGGCTTGTCGCCCCCAAGGATGACGCAGACGATATATTTGTTCTGAGCGACGGCGTAGGGCCCAGCACGGTGGAAGCAATTACCTATGATGCCGAGCAAAACCTTGTCTACGTAGCCCACCACACGGATCAGGTGGACATGCTGAATGCTGATGACTTGTCAAAGCAGAGTGAGATAACCCCCTCGCTGAGCGTTTGGCGGCGGGTTGATAAATATCTCATCAGTCCTCTGCGTTTTGTTATTCCGCAGACTGGCGAGCTGGGAGAGACAATTGGCTCGATTGTCAGTGGCAAGTCAGCGATAACGGTTCGCGATGCATCTGGTCAAGAACAAGTGGTGCGTTATGACATTCTGCGGCCTGTCTTCAGTTGCTCTCTCTTCATCGGCGTCATGTTGATGATTAACTGCATCTACTTTGGCACCAGAGATTACTAAAGCGATACTCAGCTACCGTGTTGTTTTCGCCGGACGTTCGGACCTGGTATTTCTCCAAAGGTTTTTCCCGCTGCAACGGCGAATGCCGTTGCGACTCTTGTTTTAAATGTTGTGCTCAACGCCCGAGCCGTGGAGATAGCGGGACGCTTAACACGGTATTCTCGGGTGGTGCAGTCAGGACCTCACCTACGCGAATCACTTCACGATGCGATACAGCTTGTGACGGCTGCGTAGCAGCAGTGATTCCTGGTAGGGGATCGGGCTTGCGACCGTGAAGGGCTCGTCATCCGAGATCACATTTTTTGAAACAACCGCGGGTTGATCTGCATTAAGGGGTCCGAGCACGAATGTGGTTCCATTCTCCTGAGTAACGTAAAGGTGGTTGCCCGCTAGCAGTGGTGAACTGCTGTAACCACCGCGCGACTTGGGTAGTTTTACTTCCCATTCCGATTTTCCAGTTGCGAGGTTGACGCATGTGATTGTGCCTTTGGTTGATTTTCCATCTGAAACTACATAGGCACGACCTTGATATGCAGCGGGTGTAGGGACGTCACTGCCCAGATCATCACGGAACCAAAGGATCGCATCTTTGCCCTTGCCGTCGGCAAGCGAGTCGATATCCACTGCGGTCAGTGTGTCTCCTCTCGCGTAGGGGCAGAGAATGACGTTGCCGTCTGCAACAGGTGAAGAAATTGATCGCCAATATTGCTCTTGGTTTGGATTGAAACCCCCAAGTTTCCCGAGCAGTTTGCCGTCACTTGCGCGGTTGATTGTCAAGTGATCCGCGCCCATGACTGCGATTGCTTCTTCACCTTTGACTGAAACGACGACGGGTGTTGAGTAACTTTGGGCAGCTTCCTCGGGGGCATTCAGAACTCGATCAACTTTCCATAGTTCCTCACCGGTGTTTTTGTCAAATGCAACCAGATAACTTGGACCTGATTGCATGACCGCAACCACAATCGCTGATTCCGTTAGGACAGGCGACGATCCGAGGTCCCACCAAAGCGTGTCTTCACCAAACAGTGATTGAAGATTCTTCGACCAGCGGACTTTTCCACTGGAGTCGACTGAGGCCAAATCGCCACTTCGAAAGTAAGCAAAGACATGGTCACCGTCGACGATCGGGGAGGGGTTGCTGCCGCTACCTTTGCGGTGCTTGCCACCTCGGTCGCTTCCCAGGGCCACGGCCCATTTCTGTTTCCCTGTTTCCAAGTCAAAGGCAAGTAATTGATTCTTGTCCTGAATTCCTGTCGTTATGTAGGCCGTTTTGTTCGCGGTGACGGGGGTGCTGCCGCCTAGTCCGGGCAGTTCCTTTTCCCATGCAATTCCCTGATCCTGAGACCATTGCGTTGGGAAATTATTCCCAGTTGCGACACCATTTTGGGATTTACCGCGCCACTGCGGCCACGAGTCCTCCGCGGAGGCGGTCGTTGCCAAGGCAGGTAAAATGGTGACGAATGCGAAAAACGTTTGGGGAATTCGACGCCGCATGGTGGAGATTTCGCTCTGGTTTGAGGGTGGGCAGGTGTGTGCCAAGCACTGTGCACATTAGCACCGTGTGGTCTTGTTTTCAAAACGGCTGGCACACAGTCTCAAGATCATAGTGACTGGTGATTACAGGGGGGGAGCCCACCTTGAACGGATTTTCGTCACTCCGCTGAATGCTTTGTCGCTATCGGCTCTTGTTAGCCGGATAAACTATAATGGACCATTCGGCAGACAGTGTGCTGCTTTTGGGGGGTAGCGGTTGCCTTTTTCGGGTAGTCGGGATTTAACTCATGGACCGAGCTCAGGATAGATGCAGTTATGAATCGAATCGCAGTCCTTGCCTTCATGATCAGCGTCTTATTCTCTGCTCAGGCGATGCAGTCATTGGGGCAGAGATCGCAGCCTTCGGCTTCTGACCTTCCATCTTTAGTGCAAGAGTCAGGTGCAATCGGCGAATTGGATCTTCGGAGCATAGAGACGGCCTTGTCGTCGAGCAAATTTGCGGATCGTCAGCATGCGATGTGGCTTCTTGGAGAAAATCCTGACAAGACAGCCAGCCTTGTGCAGCAAGCCAAACGGAGTTTTTCCCCTGAAGTTGCCGCACGCGCGGAATGGATTGAGAAAGCTTGGCAAAGAGGGATTTTGTTTGGTGAAGATGGCGGGGACTTGACTTACGGGATGGGTGCATCGCGTCTTGACTTATTGCTTGATCAGGGGCGTTTTGATGCCGTTCTTTTTGCTCTTGGAACAACGGTGGATGGGCAAAGCTACCGCAAGGTGAAAAGCAAAGTTGCCAATCTGCTCTCAACTCGATTCGCGTCAGTCGCGCAACTCGCCTTGGAAAGTCAGCAGCTTTCTAAGCTGGTCGAAATTATCGACGTGGTTGCTGAGAGTCGCGACCTTGCTGTTTGTCGTTTGCAATTGCTTCAATGGATGGGAGCTGACTTGAAAGTGAAAGGCCTGCTACCCGAGTGTGCCAAAGACTGGACCGCAGATCAACGCGATGAAATCATGGTCTTGTTGCTCTACCAAGCGGGCGAAGTTGAGGAAGCAATTGCTCAAGCAAGACGACTGGAAAATAAACAGGCTCTACATTCCTGTCTGATTCTTGAGTCTCGTTGGGATGAGCTCTCAGATGAGGCCATGACTGTGGTGAACGATTCAGAGGCCGGCAGCGAGGCGTTTACGCAGGCTTGGTCGAGACTCTTGATAGCTGCCGATCGATCTGGAAATCGGGAACTTCGCCGTGACGCAATTGAGGCGCTGTCAAACGGTGTGTTGGATGAGTCGGACAAGGTCCGTGGGATGCGATGGAGATCGTTGGCCATGCATGGCCAGATCGAGGCGGCATTGGTGATTGCAGATCAGCAGCGCATCGCTTCTGCAATTGATCTATCGCTCGCGGCCTCTAGGCCTGAACGCACGTTTGCCCTGCTAGGGCATCCTCTTGAGTTGGTGGACTCGCAGTACGCTGAGTGGGTCGATCAAGCTTTAAAGCGACAGAAGGAATCTCAGAAGTTGCGAGGTCTCTCATCTCGATTTATCTGTGCCGAAGTTGAGAAGTTGATGCTACTGATCAACTGTTTGAATTCGATTGGCCGTGACGACGTCTCGTTCGTCATTGCTAAACGACTCTGTGAAAGTTGGGAAGCTGAAACTTCGGGTTCAGTTGCGTCGATCATGAAATCTTTGGTCGAGCGAATTTCGCCGGTGATTCGCAGGCAGTGGGTCGAGAAGTTGGTGCTTTTCGGCAAGGCTGATGGTGACCCCAAGCAGCTGGGGTCTAGTGGCAAGGCTTTGCTGGCCGAGTCAATTAGCGATTGTGACTACACAATGCTGTCGTTATTGCTGGACGCGGTACGGGAGCTTCAGGAATCTGGGACGCTCAGTGATCAAATAGCGGCTGTTTGCCAGATTGCCCGCGGGAACACTTACGCAGGCTTTAATGTTGACGAGGTGTTGGAGTCAATGATGGTGAGCATCAATAAGCGTTTTGACGAGCCTCGATGGAACGTGCAAGTGCCCGCCCCCTTCCTCCAAGATGTATACGGTCTGTTACTAAAACATGGTAGGCACGAGCTTGCGGGGGCTTACTTGCGTCAACACGCTGAACAGGGTGGGGTTGATGCGATGTTGCGTCTTGCTGAATCCGAGTTGTCGACTGGAAGTATGGCGAAGGCGAAGGAATTGTTCACGCAAATTGAGAACTCGGCTGGAAGGAGAAAGGCAACGACTCAACGCCCGGCGTTTGGAGGCGTCGGAGTCTGGGATGTCGCCACGGTGAAAACACTCGTCGGACGTTTGGTTTGTGCCAGACGGATTGGAGATCAAGCCCTCGCCACTTCTCTGAAAAACAAGCTAGAAGTTATTTTGTGTTCGCCATCGCTTGAATTGCGAATGGAAATCGCAAGCTACCTTCGTGAATATGGTGAAACGGATTTGGCAACACAGGTTTACAAGGGATTGGTCCCCATTGCAGCGTTACCCTCGGATTACATTCAAAAGCCTGCTGAAAAAGTAAGTTTGTACGACGTTACCCTCAAGTATGTATTGACGATCGAGAAGGAACAGCCTTCGGAAGCCGCTCGGTTATTTGACATTGCCGTGGTTGGGATGGTCGATTCTGGGGGTTATCTAGCAAGGGCTTATGTGGCGCTTCCATTAATGATTCAAGAGTGGCGATTGCAGGCTGCAGTTAGCGCAAAAGATCGTGACACTGCTGTTGAAAGCGTGCAGCGTATTCTTGAATTAGACCCGTTGGACATCAGTTTTTCAGAGGAACAACTGCCCCTGATGAGGGTGGCCGGCATGGAACAAATAGCGGATACGGTCTTGGATCAGATTATCGATGCTGGTGTGGATCATGCTGAACGTTTTTCTCACGACGCGATGACCTGTAATAACGTGGCTTGGGTTGCAGCGAAAAATCAGCGGCGTCTCAATGACGCGTTGGACCTTGCGACGCTTGCAGTGAGAGCGGAGCCCGAAAGTACCACCTATCGAGATACGCTTGCTGAAATACTTTTCTTGGTGGGAAGAAAGGAAGAGGCGCTGCAAATTGAGCAGGCTTGTCTTCTCGATGATCCTGGCCAATGGCATCTGCACGAGCAGATCAAAAAGTTTGCCGACGGCATTCAACAGGATTAGCCTTAACGAGCTACTAGCCACGGGCAATACAAAGGTTGACTCGCACTCAACGCAATGCGTTGTGTTCTCAGAAGCGTATGTGAATTCTGCTCGAGTAACCATGATGATGGTGGTAGATCGGTTCAGGGTAGTAGTAGCATCTCGGCGGAGGATAATGGGGAACTACATGATATCCGTGTGTCGGGGCGATGGCTGGCCCGTGCCAATTCTGCGGATTGGGATTTCTTGTTGCGGGAGCTGTGACGTTGTTGCGCGTATTGGGCCGGTGTTGAGCTTGCTGCATTGCTGTGATGATGTTTTCGCTTACACCCTGCTGGTGTAACGCGATGATGTCGGCTACCTGAGGTTGTGTTTGCACGCCGCGTTGTTGAATCTGATTGATGATTACCTGCTCGCTGAGACCATTGCGATTCATTGCGACGATATCCTGTGAGGAAACAGAGGATCTCTGATATTCATGCAGTTGTCGCTGGGATTGTTGGTACTGCCGCTGGCTCCGGTAGGCTTGCTGTTTGTCCTCTGCGTTTCCTAACAGGCCGCCGGCAAAGGCTCCGATAATTCCGCCGATGGCCGCCCCAGCACCGGTCTCACCGTTGTGATCCCCGATAGCGGCGCCAGCGACTGCTCCAGCGATGCCGCCCACAGTGGCTCCTCGCTGTGTATTGCCTTGCGCAGCAACTTGGCTTGATAAAGTGCACGAAAAAATTGCTGCAGCGAAGAATAACAGCCTGAAAGTGCGCCGACATAAAAGGGGGAATTTCAGAATAGTGTGCAAGGGAATCCTCCGGGACGCGCACCATGATGTCGGTGTGACAGCATGGAATCGGGACAAATCACACTGTTTTGGTAAGAACAAATGAGCTTTGGTGGCAATCCCAATTTGGTCTCTGGGGTGGAACCGGTGCGGTCAATGCCCATTGCCGCAGGAAGATTGCGAGTTTTAGCGACCCGGGGGGGGGACTTTGGGGCCCATGATCGTGGAGATTGCTCGGATGAAGTCTTGGGCATCGTCAAAATCGCGGTAGACGCTCGCAAAACGTATGTAGGCGACCTCGTCGAGCTTCGCCAAGTGGCGCATTACAATGTCGCCCACTTGTGAGGAGCTCACTTCAGAATCGAAGTTCGCGTAGACATCAGTTTCGATATCTTGGACAACTCGTTCAATGATGTCGCTCTTGATGGGGCGTTTGGAGCAGGCCCGCTCGATTCCGCGACGAATTTTCTCGCGGTCCAGTGGTTGCCGTGTTTCGTCGGTTTTGACGACCCGGACGCTGAGGCTTTCGATTTTCTCGGCAGTAGCAAACTTCCGCTGGCATGAGCTGCAGAGTCGTTTTCGGCGGACCATGTAGCCGCCTTCGGCGGCTCGCGTGTCTAGGACACGGTCATTATCGACATGGCAATAGGGGCAACGCATGCAGCACCTGGTAAATGACGGGCAACTCCGGAGTCGGTATAGTATCGGAGGTGCGTCCAAAACCTGCAACCGTTCCAGAAATTTCGTGGTTTGAACAATTACGATTTTGGGTGCAGAAAACAACTCTCCATGAAAGGAAACGTTCGGTGAATAACGAAAGTGAACGCGACGAAGCTCAGGAAGACGCACCCGAGGCAGAGAAAATTACGCAACCACCCACCATGAACGCGGCTGACAAGTTTCGTGAGCAGGTTCAGAGCACACAGGAACCCGTTGAAGATTATGAACCCGAAGAAGAGCTTTGGGACGGTGGATACAGTGCCAAGGCCATGGTAGGAACGTGGATTCTGCTTGCTATCCTGTCAGTAGCCACCCTGATTCTTCCGCTTTTTGTCCCATTTTTGGCGTTTCTCAGCGTGCCAATTTCCCTTGGCGTGATCGTTGTGATTTGGTTGGTTGGTGCTGTCGTTTACGGCCTGAGGCGGTTTGGGGTGCATTATGAACTCACAAGCCAGCGATTTATTCACCAAACCGGGATTTTGACCCGTGATACAGATCGAATCGAAGTGATTGACATCGATGACGTCAGCTTCACCCAAGGACCCGTACAGAGAGTGTTTGGAGTTGGTAGAATTACGGTGACCAGCAGTGACCGGTCACACCCGCTTTTGCATATGATAGGTATCGCAGATGTGAAGAGCGTGGCTGGCTTGATTGATGATGTGCGACGAAAAGAGAGACGTCGACGCAGTCTGCACATCGAAGCGATCTAGTGCCGAAAAGTCCGATTGAGCGTTGTCAGACATTGGAGGAATGATCAGGTGACCAGGTGGTTTGTGCAACAGGACGAGAGTCAGGAGGACCTTGGGCCGCTGCGACCGAGCGAGCTACTGGAGATGGTTCGCGGCGGAAAGGTCACGTCCGAGTCCATGCTACGGAAAGATGATTCGAACTGGTTTTCAGCTTCTAACGTTGGTGGCCTTTTTGAAGCTGCCATGCGACCGACGATTCGCTATTTTTGCCCTCAATGTGAGACTGAAGTCACGGAACCGCCGGTCAACTGCCATGAGTGTGGTCGAGAAATCCAACGGGCACTCACGCAGATCACAGAGAATTCAATTGTGAATCAGGAGGATCAATCGGTCGTTGGTAATGCTGGCAACTCCGTCAAGAACTGGCTCAAGAAGAAGAGAATCGTCAAGAACCGGGACAACGAGTCAAACTGAGTAATGCCGCATCACGAGGGTGGCATTGACCATCAATGACCTGTGCCAAATCAAAAAAGCCTGTTCAGCACCATTCCTTCATGGATGATTCTGAACAGGCTTTTTCTTTGTTGCCGAATTCTGTGAGCAACCAGCGAGCAAAGCAAGCTGCTGTTGTTCTCACGAATCTCTAATAGCGGAATTCAGCACCGAGGGTACCGCCTGCTACCAAGAAGTCACTCCCCGTTCGTACGCCGTTAATCCTGCCAATCGTGTTACGGAATTGATCCGTTGCCGTGGCGACGCCACCCAGCCACCACAATTCGCCGCCCGCTCGAATGCTGATGCAGTCGGTGACCTGAAAGCGTAGGCCGCCTGCGATCTCGATGAGCCCTGAAACAGTGATGGTGTCGTCGTCAGCAAACAGAGTGGTGTCGAGGTTGTTACGGAGATCAAAGTCCATGTCTGCGAAGTTAGCGAAGACTCCGGCACGTGTTCTAAAGTCTGTGTAGCCCCTCCTGCAGATGGGATAAAGCAGGTCGATTCCGACTTGGGGACCAATCAGGTGGTTCTTGGTCTCGCTGGTGATTGAGCCGAGGATCGTCGGCGTGATTCCACCGGGTGTGTCGTTTTCACCGTTGTAGGCGTAAAGTTCTTGATAATTGATGTACCGGACGCCGAACAAGCACCGTGCGACGTCATATCCCACCATCGTTTTGTTGGCTTCGACTGACCAATATTGAGCCTCAAGACTCTGGCTTTGTTCAATGGAGTCGGTGAAGGCTGTGATATCAGTTGCATCGAATGGTGCAACCGTGGTCAAGAACGTTCCGATTCCACCTGCCGGATTGCTTGCTGATCCGGACTGTTTCCACTCCGCGACGCCTGTGAAAGTAAGTTCGCATCCATTAATGCAGTCAGGGACGCAACCGATGGTTAAACGTGGGATCATTTCAAAGTCGAAATCATCCATGCCGAAATCGGGGCTGGCTGAGTAATTTCCGCCTTGCCGCTGCATGAAGAGCGTTTCAACCGAGGCATACCAGAAGGGTTCACAGGGTGCACAGAGATTGCCCAAAGGGTAGGCAGACCCGCGCCCCGCACGACAATTGCCGCGGCAGGATTGCGTTTGGCAGGACTGACATCCTACTTGAGCAACATTGCTCGTCCCTGCATTCCCGCTTGCGGTCGTGACGGCAAAGTTACTGGCGTCGACCACCTTGTAGTTTTCCGTGCCCAGCGTGATGACGCCACTGCCGGTGGCGGTTTTGTCGGCAACCGCGGCCTCCGTCGGAGAGACCCCGACTAAGACGCCCTGCCCCAATGCTGCATTGGAACCGGTAATCACCATCAAAATTGCGATGGCCCGGGTGACTGTGTGCCAGGCACCATTACCGTGTTCACCGGAAGCAACAGCGTTGCATGGGAGATTCAAACGGATCCTCATGATCAAACCTCTTATATCGATACGGCGGAAAGCCGCGGCGTGGTTAACCAAAGTAGTTTCCCACGTGGAGACGGAAACGGACTGACTTATTTAACTGTGAGCTGATCTCGAACTGGGATCAGGCAGGATTTACGTACCATACGTATGATCTTCTCGGCTGAGTCCTGTGACTCACATGTTCCCGTGACCCATAATTCACCTTTTACAAGCTGAACCTTGGCTTGGCTTCGCGGGAAAACTTTCTGTATGGACTGATTCAACAAATTGGTTGTACTCTCGATCGAGTTGCCTTCGCTGGGAACAACCTCGTCGACGTTGATCTCAAAAGCACGCATGTGAACTTCGTCGTTCTCACCATCCTTTTGAGCCCACACAACCAAGCGAGTAGTTCCGATCCCAGTTCCAATCAGTTTGAGCTGGTTGGGGCCGGAGGCGAACGCTTGGCAAACACCCTTGTCACCCACTCGTACACCACGGACTGAACCGCCAAGCGTGAGTGAGCGAACCTGTGCCTGGTTCATGTGAAGTGGGGTGATTTTGACGTCAGGCCCCAGAACCAAGCTTCTGTCTTTCAACTCGCTGGCCGTATCAAGACGCATTGCCTGCTGCAGGTCGACGGCGGGTGGCTGCAATTTTTTATCGCCGATGACCATTTCTGGTACGGCTTGAACCTTCGGTGAGTCATTCGATGCGGTGGCATTGTGCCGCGTGACTGTACCTGGGATCGCCTGCACCGCGACAGGTGGACGATACCTTTTTCGAAGAATCGTGGTCTCGGCATTTTGTGCAGCAGCACCCGTTGACTTCTTCGCTGCCGATGTTCTCGCTACTGATGTTCTCGCTTCCGATCCACTGCTCGCAGTATCAGAAACGATTTCGTTAGAGTTTGTCTTTGGTGGTGCTGCCGATGGCTTTGTTTGCGCGATCTCTGTTGCAGGCTTCGTCGTTGCTACGCTGGCAGTTGCGGGCTTCTGTTCTATGGAGTCGGGTAGAGTAATGGGTGCAACGACACCGCTGGCAATCGGGCTTTGCTGCGTAGTCGTTTCTGTTTCAAGAACTGAATCCAGGTTCACTCGAACTCTTGGTCGGTCTTTGCTTATTTTGAACTTTTCAACCCGTACTGCTTGATTCAGTTCCGGTGTTTTCGGTAACTCACTCTTTTTAGCTGCTGCCGTGCGAGCAACCTGCTGCCGATTGAATGGGTTGACCAGTTCAGTCCCGGAACCTGTACTTGCTACCTCGGCATGCGGATTGCTCTTGGCATCATTCTTTGCGGAAGGGGTCTCAACTTTGATGAGAGAGCGGCCTGACTGGTCAGCGGACTCAGACATCGCGACATCACTATCGATGTTGATCGGGGTCGGCAGGGTAAGTTTGCCGCTGTCCGGTTCGGTTGTCAGAGCAGGTTTTGCAACTGATGGGGATTGAGCAATGATGGATATCGCTTTCCCTGCTGGAGTCGCTTCTGGCATCGGGTTGGCCTTCTCGCCAAATATTGAGAAAGGCATTGCAGGAGTGATGGCTCCTACATCACCGGACTCACTTCTTGGCTTGAACTTCCTGGTCGTCGCCACGGAGAGTTTCTCGTGTTTGTCTGATGAAGAGGGGCCAGCCGTTGATAAAATCGATTTCCCGTTAGGAGTGATCTGTTTTGCAGTCTTAGGTAAGGCTGACATCGGCTTCGGTTCCGAAACCGCTTCAGGTAAAGCCACAGGAGTGGGAAGATCTAAGCCGGTGCCAAGCGTGTTCTCTCCTGCCAGAATAGGTTGAGGGATCGTGCTCTTCTTGCTCGTAGAACTTGTAGGTTTCTTTCTTTCCGCAGTGACAATGCTGCCGTCTTCTTTGACTGTCACCGTGAGTGGTACCGAGGGCACCTCGTTCTGATCCGCAATCGTACCCAGACTGGGCAGATTGATCGTCTTGCTCCGTGGCAGGACTGCCTTAGAGGGAGCGACTTCGGTGCTGTCCGATAGCGAGAAGAAAATTGGAGCGGCCTTCTCCTTCTCTGAAGCCTCAATGGGGCTTTGCGGTTTCTCGGTGAGCATCGAGGCAATGGATGCACCCTCGACGCGTTTTTCTTTCTCGGGGCTTACTGGCGGCAGTGTCGCATCGGGTGTCGTTCTCTCTACCGGTGTGATCGGCTTGGCCAGTGGCTCAACTGCAGCAAGTGGCTCAACTGCAGCCAGTGGCTCAACTGAAGCAAGTGGTTCTACTGAAGCAAGTGGTTTCGCTGAGCCCGCTTGTCGTGCTGCAATACGTGCCTTTGCTGAAATCTGCGGAACGGGGATCACTGCTGTCTGCGGTTTGACCACGAGAAGCGGTTTTGGAGCCGGTGTGACCAAGAGGATAGAAGCCTCGCCAGTCGTGGCCGCTGGCGCTGTCCCACGCACTGGGATTGGCACTGCAACTGCTGGTTGTGGTGTTGAGTGGGATACTGGTTGCGTAGACGCCAGTTCCGCTTCCACCAGATCGTTGTTCTGATGATGAACAGATTGCAGCAGCGGATTGATCTGAACAACCGATTCGTGAGTTGGTTCAATGGTCATGATCGGGCCACGTGCCGCAGGGCGTTTGTTGCTCTGATCTGCTCCGATCGGATTCAGTCCGATCGCGGCGCCGATGGGCCTGAGGTGAACAGCACGTGACGCGTGCCTTGCGTCTGTGGTGAGTCGGGCAGTTGGTTGCGGAGCCTCGTTTTGGGGAGCGAAATAGGGGTTGGTGCGGACTGTGGCTGCCGCGTGGGTGGAATTCAAGGGCAGCGGTGGAAGAACTCCGAACCCTTCATTCTGGGGCTCCTGCGCAAGACACGGGGAACCGGCCAAAATAAGGGCGAGAAGCCACTGGCGGCGGCTACGCCTTGTGCGATCGGTCTGTGGTTCTTGGTGGTCACGCATGCCGCATCCTTGCGTCCGTACGAATACTTCTTTTTGCACCGTGGCAGCGCAAAACCTTCATTTCCAGCCCGTGGGAGCTATCTATCAGTAAACATGATATCGGGTTCCGGTTGGTGCGACATTAACGATTCTCGCGTTTCCTCCACGTGTAACGGTGGGCTGGACCGTCCGGCTCTAACGCTCTGATCGCTGGCGAGCTGCTTCAAAGGCGATTATGGCGGCCGATGCGGCGATATTCAGACTGTCGGCTGCCCCTGCCATGGGGATCCGAATTCCATCGATGGGTGTCGTAGAAGATGACCGCCAACGGTTTTTCAAGCCGCGAGCCTCACTGCCAAGAACGATGGCGGTGGGGCCATTGAGTTCGCATTTCCAGAGGTTTTGAGATGATTCGACCCGAGCCGCTAGGATCTTGATCGAGTGCGAAACCAAGAAATCTCGTAGTTCTAATTCAGTCGCATTGTACGAGGGAATTTGAAAAATCGTTCCCAGGCTGCTGCGAATGGAGTTGGGGTTGTACTGATCCACGCAGTCGCTCAGGAGAATGCAATCGACGCCGGCTGCATCGGCGGATCGGAACACCGCTCCAATATTTCCGGGCTTTTCAATTTCATCCAAGACTAAAATCAAAGGGTTTTCTGGCAAAGACAGGGAGTTTAGGGAAGCATTGGGCCTGACGAATTCTGCAACAACGCCCCTCGTGGACTGTCCGTAACTGATCTTTTCCATCAATGATTCGGCCACCCAATTGAGCCTTTTTTGGTCTTCGGCGAAGGCCATCACAGCTTGAGTTGCGTCTCGGAATTCGTCGTTTTTACCGTGAATGAGCGATTCTGGGACATAAATCCCGCACAATTCCATACCCGCTCGAATGGCCTGAGATGTTTCACGCCATCCATCGACGAGAACACGATTTGCTTTCCGACGAGAACGATTGTCCCGCATCCTGATCAAGTGACGTAGGGTTGGGTTAGCAGAACTTCGGAAAATGACAGGCTTAGACTCGCTCATCCATTCTCTCTATGATTTTGAACCAGACGGTTTGGGTGGGCCAACGCTGACATGGCCTGCGTGGAACAATTAGTCGGATATTGGACCGTCAGCAAAATGAATTCACTATGAATGATGTGCTTCGATGTGAGCCGGTACAAAACCGGCGAGACGAAAAAGCGTTCCTGAAATTGGAGCGGGAGTTATATAAAAACGACGACTGCTGGGTTCCTCCCCTGTGGGGAGTTCGTCGTGAAATGGTGGGTTTTAAGCCTCACCCGTTCTATGATCAGGCCGACAGGCAAGCATTTCTTGTCCGCCGTGGGAATCGGGTTGTCGGACGTTTGCTGGCCATTGTCAATCATGAGCATAATCGTCGCTACAAGGAGAAGCGGGGTTTCTTTGGCTTTTACGAGTGTGCGGACGACATTGACGCCAGCAACGAATTGTTTTCAACCGCTTCACAGTGGCTTCGAAAGCAGGGCATGACGGATGTCAGAGGGCCGGTGAATCCAAGTCTGAATTATGAGTGTGGTCTGCTTGTCGAAGGTTTTGACACCCCGCCAACTTACATGATCCCCCACAATCACCCGTACTACGCTCGGCTGATTGAGGGTTATGGCTTCACCAAAGTGCAGGATCTTTATAGCTACGATGCCCACATCGATATCTTGAATGATCTCGATCCGAAATTGATGTTCGTCGTGGATGAGGCAACCCGCCGATTCAAGGTGAACTGTCGGCCGATTGATCGCAGCAATTTTACTGCCGATGTGCGATCCTTTCTCGAAATCTACAACCTGTCCCTCCAGCAAACGTGGGGCTACGTCCCCATGAGCGAGGCTGAGATTGACCATCAGGGTAAAGGTCTGAAACACCTCATTGTCCCTGAATTAACTAGTATCGCAGAAATCGATGGGAAGCCTGTTGGGGCCGGCTTCGGCCTCTTGGACTTCAATCAGCTCATCAAAAAAATCAATGGTCGCTTGTTCCCATTCGGCTGGTATCAAATCAAGACGAAAAAACATACGATTGATCGGGTTCGCATGATCAGCACGAATGTGCTGCCTGAATATCAAAAATGGGGCTTGGGGCTCGTGACGCTTGCGAGAGTCTTGCCCGATGCCATCGCTTTTGGGATCCAGATTGGTGAGTTTTCGTGGGTGTTGGAGAGTAATCAGCTTTCCCGTGGCACGATTGAGCGAGGGGGAGCCACTAGGACTAAAGTGCATCGCCTCTACGACCGGTCGCTGCTAGACGATTGATAGCACTATCGCCATGATTTGGGTTGGATTACCTATTCAATCCCGCGTTTGCAAATCATACTTTCGGTTTAAGCCCGTCACTTCTTCGCTTCATCCTCATAATGCCCCGCAGCAACGTTGTAATCACCGGATTGGGAGTGGTGTCTTCTATAGGCATCGGTGGTGAGGCATTCTTTGATGGATTATTGCAAAAGCGTTCTGGGATCACATCGCTGGCCAACCGTACCGATGGTTGTGCTGTGCCATCTTCCTCGGATTCGCTAACGGGGCATTGGATCGGTGGGCCTGTTGTCGATTTCGAGCCCAAGCAGTTCGTACGTCCGCGTAAGTCACTGAAAGTCATGTGCCGGGAAATACAGACTGCGTTTGCAGCCTCTCACTTGGCAATTGAGCAGTCCGGTCTGAATGATCTGCTGCCGTTAAGCGATACCAACAGTCTGAAGCCCGCCGACGTGGGAACAGTCTTCGGCAGTGAGATGTTTTATGGATCGCCTCTTGATATGGAGGATGCCATCAAGGCCAGTGTGACCGAGGAAGGGAAATTCGACCCTGCCATTTTCGGTGGTGCGGCGATGAAAAAGGTGACACCTCTATGGATGCTAAAGCATCTGCCCAACATGCCAGCTTGTCATGTTGGCATCTCGATCAACGCACATGGTCCAAACAATACGTTGGTGCTGGGCGACGTCTCGGGCATGGCAGCAGTGGTAGAATCTATTTCCTGCCTTGAGCGTGGCACTGCCAAAATGATGATCGCAGGTGCGACCGGTACTCGCATCAATACAACACGCATGAACTATCGAGCTGATTTGCCTCTGGCTGCTGTTGCAGATCCAGTGGAGCTAAGTTCGCGACCGCATGACCCTGAGTCGCAGGGGGTGGTTGGTGGTGAGGCCGCGGCTGCACTTGTTCTTGAACTTCGTGAGGATGCGGAGAGCCGGGAGGCAGCCGTTTTGGCAAAAATTGTTTCCTACGCATCATGCTTCATCGCATCGGGTGGAATGCGCGGAGGCCAAAGGTCCTCAAAGTCAGAGCCACAACTCAGGGGCTCAGCAGAGGCAATGAAGCGTTCGATGGTCACCGCTTTAGAAGATGCAGGGATCGATGCTTCGCAGGTCGGTTTGGTGGTTTCGCATGGGATGGGGGATCCTGTAATCGATTTGGCCGAAAGTACGGCACTCGACGAGGTGGTTCCCGACGCGCCTGTTGTTGCTACCATCGCATCGCTGGGGCACAGTGGCGCGGCTAGTGGAATGGTCGATCTTGTCGCAGGAACTCTGGCATTGGTGAAACGCCAAGTACCGCCAACCGTGCAGCTGAAAGCAACGAACGCACAAGTAGGATTTCGTGACGCGCCCGAAGCAATGTCATCAAATCACGTTCTCTGCCTGTCGCACACATCCGAAGGGAATGCGATCGCGATGGTGCTTGAGACGCCGTAACGCTGTCTCAGAAGCTCAGTAGCGGCTGTCCCCTGTATTCTCTGGTTTCAGCTGGTTTCTGCGGGCGCGTGCCGTTCCTGGACGCCAATTGTGCACTCGGTTTGCTGTGTCTGGCCGCGAAGAGAAAGTTTTTTGGTTTTTCGTGTAACCTTCGCAGCGGATCTGGTAACTCCTTACACTCGGAGATTCCGCGAGCGAAATTACATGAGCGATACAGAGCAGACCGAAATTTTTGTCCAGCAGTTGGCTGAGTGTCAGGGACGGCTGTTTGGATATGTCTACTCCATGCTTGGTGAGCATTCACGAGCCATGGACGTGGTGCAGGAGACGAACCTCGTGCTGTGGCGAAAGAAGGCTGAGTTTCGTGAGGGTGCGCCCTTCATGCCGTGGGCATTGGCAATCGCCAGGTTTCAAGTTTTGGCGCACGTGCGCGACCAAGGTCGAGATAAGTGCTTGTTGGATACGGAACTGGTTGCGGTGTTATCGGACGAGACAGAGCGGCAGGTTGATCAGCTTGAATCCATGCGACTTGCTTTGCGTAGGTGTATGAGCGATTTGCCGCGTGAGAAGATGGAGTTGCTGCGGTTGCGTTATTATCGTGCTATGCCGATTGCCGAGATTGCAAAGTCGATGGAACGAAAAGCAGATGCCGTGAAAGTTGCACTGCTTCGAGTGCGCCGTAGGCTCGCCGATTGCATGCACCGTCGAATGCAGGAGGGTTGAAAGTTGGAATCACCAGAGATTAGTGAATTTGAGCGTCTGCTTTTCGATTGGGAAGACGGGACACTTGATGCAATGGGAACCACGAGGCTTCGAGATTTGTTGCGGACAAATCCAGAGGTGCGGAAGTTATATGTCGATAGGCAGATGTTCGGTGCGATTTTGAAGTTGGATGGTGATGCTGGAATCGGGTCCCCTGATACTGGACACGGTGGAATAGAGACTGCAGTTTTCAGTACGAGCGAGCGAGACCGATTGCTGCCGTGTGTCGATTCGGAGAATGCTGTTAACGTACCCACGGTATTGCATGCTACAAAACACCCGGTTGAGGGTGTGGACCGTCGTTACACGAGTTTCTTACTCGTTGTTGCTGCATCGATTCTGTTTTGTGTTGTGCTGGGACGCTGGTTGCTTGTCGAGTCACGCTTGCAGTCTGCGGAGCAGGTGAAACCTGCACCCAGGGAAGTATTGCCAGGAAAACAGGAAGCTACCTCAGTCGGAATCGCTCTTGTAACTCGTTTGGTCGATGTCACATGGCATGAATCTGAGAAACAGTTCACGGTGGGAGATGCTCTGTCTGTCGGTGTCGTCGGGTTGGAGAGTGGTGTCGCCCAAATCGAATTCTTCTGTGGAGCAACAGTGATCCTTGAGGGTCCTGCGAGATTGGTCCTCGAATCATCGACGGTTGCACGCTTGCAGTCGGGGCGGCTGCGGGCACAGGTGCCACCGGCTGCCAGAGGATTTCAGATACATGCCGATGATTTACGAGTCGTGGATCTGGGAACTGAGTTCGGCGTTGCGGTTAATGAAGGTGAGGCTGATGTGCAAGTCTTCGACGGTGAAGTGGAGTTGTATCAGCCAAACGGCGAACAACGTCTTGTGACTGCGGGCAACGCGATTACTCATGCCGCCAGCGGGGTGGTTGAACCTGCAGAACTGACTCCGGATCAGTTCCTCGGGCTTGAAGCGCTCGATGACCGTGTTCGAAATCAGAAAGAGGATCGATATCAGCGTTGGCTGAATCATTCCATGAAACTGCGAAAAGATCCTCGCATCATTACCTATTATTCAATGGAGCAGGATCGCTACTGGAAGCGAAAACTTGCGAGTTCGGTAGTCCCGGAAAATCGAGACCTCGACGGTGCCATTGTTGGGGCCAAGCGAGTCGTAGGACGCTGGCCTCAAAAAAGTGGGATTGAGTTCAAGAGACCTGGTGATCGGGTTCGTGTGAATATTCCTGGTCAGTTTGGATCGCTCACTTTTGCCTGCTGGGTCAAAATTGACAGTCTTGATCGTTGGTATAACTCGCTCTTTCTCACCGATAGTTACCAGCGAGGTGAGCCGCACTGGCAAATACTGGACACGGGGCAGTTGTTTTTTTCTGTGCGTCTGGGAGGGGGCCCAGGCAAAGGGCACCACAAAGTGCTTTCACCACCGTTCTGGGACGCCTCCCTAAGCGGGCGATGGTTGCATCTGGCGACGACATACAATGTTGAAACAAAAATCACGGCTCACTTTCTTAACGGTGAGAAACTGTGTGAAGAACGGATACCAGATCAGCTGTTTGTCAAGCAAACCTGTGTGGGCAAGGCAACCATTGGGAATTGGTCATCGCCTACTCGGCCTGAGGCTGATTTTGCGATCCGCAATCTCAATGGCAGCATGGATGAGTTTGTGCTGTTCCGAGACGCACTGAAACCTGATGAGATACGTGACCTTTTTGTCCAAGGCAGACCCTGATTTGCATCTGGGGTCACCCCGTGCGTTAGTGTCCAGAACTTCCCTTCATTGTTCTTAAATAGAATGCTCGAAATGAAATCGAACTGGTCTTCCAAAGTGCGTGCAGCATGGATTGGTTCTCTGTGCGTTTNTTTCTTCGGTGAAATGCGAATCCANGCACAAACACAAATNCCCTCGCAGCCCAAGACGCAGGTGACGGACNAGGAGAACGGGNTNAAACAAAAAAGTGATTTCACNGCAATGCAAGAACAACACTTCACNTTGAAAGTGTTGCCGTTGTTAAAGTCNAAGTGCCTGGGCTGTCACGGTGCGGCAGAGGACGACATTAAGGGTGAATTTGACGTTCGCACTCGTGCTGGTTTGTTGTCGGGAGGAGAGTCAGGAGAGCGAGGAGTGATTCCCGGTGACTTGGNTGGCAGTACATTGATTCAGGCTGTCAGGTGGGATGGCTTGGAAATGCCTCCGAAAGAAAATGATCGATTGACTGCGGAGCAGCTCTCTGTTGTTGAAAGTTGGGTTGCGGCTGGTGCACCATGGCCAGATTCAAAGCGGCAGCAGCAGATACTCGCCGCAGAACGCCGTGTCGCTGAAAATGATGAAGGCGTGTTGGTCAAAACCAGTGGTGGGCTTTCGGACACTTGGACTTATCGTCGTTATGAAAAACGCGANGTTTGGGCGTTTCAGCCACTTNGTGAAACGTTTCAATTTGATTCGGTTGATGGCTTCGTCAATGCTCGCTTGAGCGATGCCAAACTCTCGACTGCACCACAGGCGGCACCACATGACCTTGTTCGTCGTGTAACGCTTGATCTGACGGGATTGCCACCGACAGTTGAACAAGTCAATCGTTTTATGAAAGAGTGGAAAGTGGATTCCGAGATCGCATGGAGCGATTTGGTTGATCGGTTGCTGGCGAGCCCTCAGTATGGCGAACGCTGGGCGCAGCATTGGCTTGATGTGGTTCGTTATGCCGACACCGCAGGTTTCTCCAATGATTACGAGCGATCGAATGCGTGGCGGTATCGTGATTATATCATTCGTTCGTTCAATGAAGACAAGCCTTTTGAAGAGTTCGTGCTGCAGCAGATTGCAGGCGACGAATTTCGGCCTGANGATTCTGAGTCAATGATCGCGACGNGTTTTCTGCGAATGGGACCCTGGGGAACAGCCATGATTCCGCAGGATGAAGCACGGCAACTTTACCGCGACGATGTTGTGCACAGTATCGGGCAGTCNTTTCTTTCGATTCCCATGCGGTGTTGTAAGTGCCATGACCATAAGTTTGATCCAATTCCANCACGTGACTATTACCGAATTTACGCTGCTTTGGCCGGGACCCAGCCAGCAGAAATGTCGGCAGCTTTTCTGGCAGAAGAGANCACCGCAGGATTTCGTAATGGGCAAAAGCTAGTTGATCGATTATACGCATTTGCCGACGGAAAACGTCAGGCTTTGGTCGACAAACAGGAGACTGCTGCAAAAGCGTGGTACAAGGAACACGACTTGCCTTACAAGGGCGTGAATGCGAGACGAAAAGATCCCGAGGATCAGAAACCGCCTCGTCACGTTGGTTTGAGCGAAATGGAAAAAGGTCGCCTGAAGGTCAGAGAACAGGACGTTTGGATTTGGGAACGTCGTAAAGAACGGTATCAACCGATGGTGCAAACGGTATTCAATGGTCCCGATCAAAATCAGAATGGAAGGAAGTTGCGTAAGCCCGAAAAATGGAATACCCACTGGAAGCCCACCACCAATATCTTCACTGGAGGAGATTACCAGTCAGTGGGGGCGAGCGTGTCACCTGGGGTGCTGAGCGCATGTGGTCTTCCGGTCCGAGACGGTACCGATCAGGATCCATTTGCCATTGAGGAGGAAGTGGAGGGACGCCGTTTGGCTCTAGCGAAGTGGATCGCTGATAAAAAGAACCCGTTGTCGACGCGCTCTTTTGTAAACAGAATCTGGCAACATCATTTTGGTGCGGGGATCGTCGGGACAGCAAATAACTTTGGGGCAAAGGGAGATCAGCCAACTCATCCTGAGTTGCTTGATTGGCTTACGAGGCAATTTCTCGCTAATGGAGGTCGCTCAAAGTCATTGCATCGTTTGATTGTGATGTCGCAGACTTATCGGCGATCCAGTACGCACCCTGACCCGCAACTGGCGAGAACGATTGATCCAACCGGACAGTTGTTGGCAAGTTTTAGGCCTCGACGTCTAACCGCTGAGGAATTGAGAGATGCAATTTTGTTGGTGACAGGGGAACTGAATCCAGAAATGGGAGGAGTGCCAATCATGCCTGAGATCAATCTTGAGGTTGCCTTGGAACCCAGGATGATTCAGTTTTCAATCGCGCCGGCTTATCAGCCTTCGCGGACACCGCGGGAACGTAATCGACGCTCGATTTATGCTTATCGGGTGCGAGGTCAGGCCGATCCTTTCATGGAGGTCATGAACCTGCCCAACCCCAATGAATCTTGTGAGGTGCGTGATGTGGCTGCGGTGTCACCTCAGGCATTCACATTGATGAATAGTGATGTGATGACTGACCGGTCGATCGCACTCGCCCAACGCTTGCAGGCTCAGCATTCGGGAACGAAGTTGCAAATCACGAATGCGTTCGAACTTGCTTATGGGCGGAAGCCGCGGACGCAGGAACTGAAGTCACTAACCGATTATGTCGAGGACATGGTGAAATACCACCGGCAGCATAAACCTGAGGTTACGGTTTATCCGAGAAGTGTGACTCGTTCGCTCGTTGAAGAGTTTACGGGTGAAACGTTCACGTTTGATGAGATATTGCCCGTGTTCGAAGATTATGTGCCGGACACCAAGTCGGCCAGTGTTTCGGCTGAAGTCCGCGCATTGGCTGATCTTGCGATGTTGTTGTTCAATTCGAACGAGTTTGTTTACGTCTACTGAATTTTTGTCACGCTTTCCTCGCGATGCAAAGTATGTGCTCAATGGATAATTCCAGCCGTCGAGATTTTTTGTATGGGTTAGGTGCCTCTTTGGGAGCGGTCGCTCTCACTGATCTACTTGATCAGGAGGTGCGTGCTGAGTCACCGGCAGGACCACTTGCTCCCAAACCACCAATGCACCCTGCACGGGCAAAAGCCGTNATCATGCTGTTCATGGAAGGTGGCCCCAGCCACATTGACACGTTTGATCCCAAGCCGGAGTTGAGCAGGTTGAATGTGACCGAGTCCAAGCGGACGTCGGGACTCGCAACAGGTAAGAGGTTTTATGTTGGTAGCCCCTTTGAAAGTCGAAAAGTAGGCGATGCGGGAATCGATATGTGTGATCAGTTCGTTCACCTGGCGAACAAGGAAGTTGCCGATGAACTTTGTGTTTACCGTGGTTGTCAGGCAGAGTCGCTAAACCATCCAGAAGCGTTGCTGCATATGAATACAGGCAGTCGCTTGGGTGAGGATCCGTCGGTGGGTTCGTGGGTCGGCTACGGTCTGGGCAGTGAGAATCAGAATCTTCCCGGTTACGTTGTGATGACCGAGCTGGCGCTTCCGCAGGCAGGTTCAACAAATTGGTCGAATGGGTTTTTGCCTGCGTATTACCAAGGTACGAGACTGAGGAGTAAAGGTGCTCCTATTCTGGATCTGCAACCGCCTTCCTTTAGAACTCGCGATCATCAGCGAAGAGCGCTGGATGAATTAGCTAAGCTCAATGCCGCTCATCTAGAACATCATCGGCAGCACGATGTTCTGGCCGCCAGAATGGAAAGTTACGAACTGGCGTATCGAATGCAGACGGCTGTTCCTGATATCGTGGATCTGAAAGCCGAGACAGCGCAGACGCGGCAAATGTATGGACTGGACAACCCTGTTACTGAGCCTTTTGGGCGTCAGTGCTTGATGGCTCGAAAGCTTGTTGAAAAAGGTGTGCGGTTTGTACAGATCTTTTCAGGCGGTTGGGATAGTCATGATTACTTGAAACGCGGCCACTCATCCCGTATNGCAAGTGTTGATAAACCAATTGCAGCGTTAATTCAGGACCTGAAGAGATGCGGCTTGTTGGAGGACACATTGGTAGTCTGGACAGGCGAGTTTGGCCGCACTCCCGATAATAATTATCGAGGCGGTGTTACTTCACTTGGGCGGGGTCACAATGCGGATGCAATGAATATGTGGATGGCGGGCGGTGGAACTAAAAAAGGAACGATCATCGGTGCTACTGATGAAATTGGTGCCGAAGCCGTTGAGTGTGTTCATCCCATCCGTGATTTGCATGTGACCTTGTTGCACTTGCTGGGGCTCAGTGACAGCAAACTTACCTATTTTCACGGTGGCCGCTACAAGCAGTTATCTCAATTTGGTGGTGAAGTGATCCATGAGTTGATCGCCTGACGACAGTGGCCACGCTTTTAGTTTTTGTTGGAAAGTGAATTGCGAAGCTTCTTGTTTCAATTCGAACCGTCGGTCACATCCGTGTGTAGCTGAACTTCTGGCAATTTGGATTTCCTGGTCCTGGCTTTCTGGCGGAGACAATAGGCGATCTGCTGCTTGCCTGTGTTACCGCTCAGTGGAAGCAACAGTTCTTGTGGCCAAGCTACGCCAACAACTCTGAGACCACATCAGTGCTGGAGTTGAACTTTGGCGTTTCCACCCCGGTTTGCTGGAGTAGGGTGAGCCAGTAATTCGCCAGGGGCGCGTGTTTTTTCGGTCGAACGAGATGGCTTCCATGCTTGATCCGTTCCGGGCCTCCACTGGACAGCATGGCAGGCAGGCTTTGCAATCCATGCCGGCTCTAATGTTGCTTCCGTAGCTCACGATACAACTGTCGTAGAGACGGCGTCCGCTCTTGTCTTGACCACTCCAGAGTCAAGCAGTCGCTGGTGGTAGTTGGCCAAATGCACGCAATCTCGCTTGGGCTTTGCCGCCTCCGATTCTGTCCGAACTTGGTTCAAAATGAAGTTCCACTCGAACATTTCGCTTGTAGGCAGTCGTCGTCACCTGTTGGTAAAAAAGACACCTAGCTCGACGAACCATAAAACCTCGGTCAAACTTTAGTGCCCGAGGATCCTGTCGTTGGCACTCGGATAAGATCTGGCTGAAACCAGCCCGCCTTGGAGGCGTTCTGTCACGCGGGTCTCACCTAGNGTGAGGATAGGGATGAGGTTTTGCGATTGACTTGCGTGAAGCTGTGGCAAAAGGCGCTGGACTGGGCCCGAATACNGAATTTGTTTCGTGGGCGTTGACAGTGGCGCGATTCACGATCCTTTCGCATTACCGCGACCGCTAGTTTTCGTTTGTGAGNGTCAGGACAATCTTCCCGCTCAAGTTNCCTTCGTTTCGAAGTGTGGCGGCTTCCTGTTGGCGGTGTGCTTCGGTAGCCTCGCTCAGTGGCAGTTGAAGTGAGATGTTGGGTTGCAGTTTACCGCTTGCCATCCATCGATTGATTTCTTCGGCGGCAGTTCTCATTTCAAGTGCTGTTGCCTTGAACATTACAAAACCGTGCAAAGAGCATTCCTTGACGTAAAAAGGCCCAACGGGGAACACAGGCCTCGCATCCCGGCCGGCCATTAAAACCATGCGACCTCGGGTTGCAAGTAATTGAATGGCTTGATCAAAGTTGGGTTCTCGACGCGTTTCCCAAAATACGTTGACCCCTTTGGGTGCCGTCTGAAGAACCGAATCTTCGATGGTATTCTGGTTGTAATTGATCGCTACGTCGGCTCCTAAATCCATTAGGCGGCGATGTTTTTCCTCGGTGCCTGCAGTGGCCAGTACTCTTGCACCGCACGCCTTGGCCATCTGGACAACCATGGATCCCACGCCTCCAGTTCCTCCAATGCAAAGTACCGTTTCACCAGCTTGCAGTCTTGCTTCACGGAATAGGCCAAGGTGAGCAGTCATGCCGACCAAGGCGCACGCTGCGGCAGTTTCGAAACTCACTCCTTCAGGTAGATGGTAGCACCAATCTTCATCAACGCAGATGAGTTCAGCTGAGGTTCCTTGGCGGCCTTGCAAGCCTTGGTTGGTGCACCAGACGCGATCTCCAGTCTTGAAGTTCTGAACACCTTCTCCGACGGACTCAATGATTCCTGCTGCATCACAGCCAATGATGTAGCGGTCCTTGATCTCGGATGCAACGGCTCCACTGCGGATGTAGGTATCGATAGGATTTACGGAAACCGCGTGCACACGAATCCGAACTTCCCCCGCTCTCGCTGATGCAGGTGGGATTTCAGCAATACGGATTACATCCGGATCACCCGTGTTTTCTATGTAGGCTGCTTTCATGGTGAAGACGCTCCCTTAACCTTCTTAAAGCCTTGCGATGATTGAAGTCGATTTGCATTTCTCACTCGATCTGCATCTCCCAAGCGAACAGCACTTTCGTAAAGGCTGGAAAGAAAGGCTGTCGCTGCCTGATCGGTAAAACAAACAGTATGCATTACCTTGAAATGCTGTTCTTAACGACGTGAACGACTGGGCTTTGACATTTCACGCAGGAAATCCTCGGGTGATAAGAGATCAATTCGATTTCTGCTCTCCGACGGAAGCTTGTTGTAACGCTCTTCGAGGCTCAGGTTGTCTTCAAAGCGTTGCATGAATTTGCGTCTCAGTGCTTCTTCACACCAGACACGCAGTGTTACTAGTTCAGTCAGTGGGTTGCCCATGGACACGACCCCGAGCATTTCAAGAGCATTGTCAGGTAACGGAAGTTTTATCGTGTCTAGTTCTTCTCGGCTGAGAGGAGCGGGGCGTTCAAGACGCGATAAGAATTGTGATGAGGGCAAGCGACGGTTCGGGGCACCGGGTGTGGTGCTCCGTGGCCTCTCTGTTTTGCTCTGGTCAGTGATGGTCGGACTTTTCGAACGTGATCCTCCAATCACCATGGTTGCAATGGTTGCCTGCTTGGCGTCTTCCGCGTTACGGAAAACATTCGTAAGCGAACGTAGATCGTCATAGAAAGCTTTTGTGACAGCATCACCATCGTTGAGTCTTTCTTGAAGAATGACTCCCAGTGAAAAATTGATCCAGTCGGTTGTTTCATCATCCAGACGCATGCTTGAGCGTCTTGAAATGGTGAAATAGGTGCGGTCGATCGCTTGCTTGATTGCCTCGCGGCGTTTCGCGGGATCATTTGATTCGATTTGGTCGCGTAATTCTGTCGGTAAAGTTTGTCGCCAGATTGCGTACACCTGCATGGTTTCGAGCAGGAGTTGGGAATCTGGTTGAGCAGCGATACTTGCGGCTGTTTTACGTATGCGGCTTTGGGCAGACTGATTGAGTCGGTTGAATTGATCCCAGCGTGAGTTGAGTTGATCCATCTGCTCAAGTGTCATTGCTCTGAGGGCGACCTCACGCTCTGCAGCGGGGGCTTCCGTCAGTTGATCGACAGCGTTGTCAATGCTGATGTCTCCGATCTCCTTAGAGGCGGAGATCATTTGTGCCCAATCTTTGTCGGCTGATAGTTCTCGCATCAGCTTGAGATCCCCACCGTAGTTGTAGGCATTCAAGTTACCGGCGATGGCCAGTTCTTCCAGTTCTTTCTGGTACGCATTGGATCGCAACGTGCTCTCAGTAAAGTAGACTGCCAATCCGATGACAAGGCAAAGCAGAAGCAGGCCGACTGGCAGTTGCCACTGTTTTCGGCTTTTCTTGGCGACTGGCTGATCTTTGAGGATGTCAGCAACAACGAGTTCAAGAGTGGACTCAACCAGTTTCATGCTTGGTGACGAGCCTGGCAGGTCTTCAAGCAGGTCCCAGCCCGTTTGAAGTTGTTGAAGTCGCGATCTTAACGTTTTATTTGTCAGTAGCCGGTTTTCGAGATCGGCTTGTTCCTGCCGTTGAAGCTCACCATCAAGGTAAGCGACCAGCAATTCATCATCAGGATCAAGAGGAGCATTGTCTGAAATAGTTGATACGCTCATCACTTTTCCTCCTGTGCGCGTTCAAAGTCTACTTTTTCAATCTCGCTATTGATTAATCCAGCATCGATATACGGTTGCAATAGTTCTTTCAGATTGACACGGGCGCGACTTAATAAAGACTTGACTGCCTTCGTTGTCAGGTCCATGGTTTCAGCAATTTCCAAGTAGCTCATGTTTTCAAAACGGGAAAGCATGAGTGCCATCCGCTGGCGTTCACTGAGCGCCGAAACCGCAGCGCGAACTACACTGGCTCTCTCATCACCTTCAACCATTCTGGTCGGCATCATTCCACTTGATTCAAGGGCGGTTGCTGCGAGTAGCTGGGGCCCGCTTGGTGAATCTTCGGACCTCGGTGCGTCCACTTCACTGACTTCTTTTCTTCGCCCGAGGGACCTGGCGGCATTGCGAGCCACATTGCCGGCTATCGTGAATAGCCATGTTGAGAATTTTGCACCTGGCTCATAGGTTTTCCTTGCCCTGAAAACTCTCATGAATGTTTCCTGCGCAAGGTCCTCTGCCAAGTCATGTTTTGGACCAATGGTGTGCATCAGTCTGACTAACCTGCCCTCGTAACGCTGCATTAGCTCAGCAAAGGCACTGGCGTCATCATCACGCACGCGCAGCATCAGACGCACGTCCGGATCGGACTGCTGATAACGCAATGCGGTCGATTCACTGACTGCCAAGTGAATTATTTCTGGTGAAGGTGGAGCCAAACTGGAACGGTTAGTCTACTCGTTACCAACCACCTGCGTGACCATAGGTTCCGGTGCGATTTGCATCACGTCCTAAATGCGTCGAAATCAGCCCAGGATGTCGTGAATTACGTGCCCAATGTCCTGTTCAAGTCGTTGGTGTCCGGTTACATGAAGTCGGTGGGAATGCAATCCCAATTGATGCAGTAGCGTTGCGTGGACATCGGTGACATAGTGAGGTGTTTCCACGGCATGGAAGCCGATCTCGTCGGTACTGCCGTGAGCGATGCCCCCCTGAATACCACCTCCCGCCATCCAAATGCTGAATCCATGGGGGTGGTGATCGCGACCATTGGAACTCTGAGAGCCGGGAGTTCTTCCAAACTCAGTGGCGAATACGACTAATGTTTCATCAAGCATTCCACGTTGTTTCAGATCTTGCAGTAGACCGGCAATGGGGCGATCTACTTGCATTGCAAGTTCAGAGTGTTTCGCTTTCAGGTTGGAATGTTGATCCCACGCGCCGGCAGCTCCATCACCGTGCATGATTTGGATAAAACGAACGCCGTTTTCTGCAAAACGTCGCGCAGCCAGTAGTTGCTCTCCGAACGCCCGTGTTTCTTTCTGATCCAAGCCGTACAGCTTTCGGGTTGAAGCTGTTTCCTGATCAAACCGAATCACATCTGGTACTGCTGTTTGCATTCGAAATGCTAACTCATAGGATTTGATTCGAGCGTCCAGTGCGGGATCGCCTGGGTACTCATGGCCGCTGAGTTTATTCAGTTGGTTGACCAATCCAAAACCAAGTTCCTGTTCAGCACGGCTGACGTTTCCTTCCGGCTGCGCGAATGCGAGTGGGTTTTTTGGATCCACTTTGAGCTTGATGGCGTCGTAGGCTGGGCCAAGGTAATGACCATCGCTTCGGTCAAAAAATCGGGGGCCCATGCTGATGAACTGTGGCAGATTTTCATTCAGAGTGCCCAGTCCGTAGTTGACCCACGCACCAATNGTTGGAACCCTCGGGTCCAGCGTGTGTCGGCCAGAATGAAATTGCACCTGCGCGCCATGGTTGTCATCGGTGGTCCACATTGACCGGATCACAGCGATGTCATCGATTCGTGAACCGATATGGGGGAACCAGTCGCTGACCTCGATCCCGCTTTGGCCGTGCTTTTTGAAACCAACTTGTAAAGGATAGATTTTGTTCCGTTGTTGGCCGTTAGCATCATTAACGACGACTACACGGACTTTTTTNAGTTTCTCAGGCGATTGCACATCCGAAAAAGGGGTTTCTGCAATGCTCTTTCCCGCATACTTCGTTAAAGCTGGTTTCGGATCAAAACTTTCCATGTGGCTGACGCCGCCCCGCATGAATAGCCAAATCACATTTTTTGCACGGGGTGTAAAGTGAGGTTGGCCATTGGGAGGTGTGTCGCTTGCTGTAGCACCGGCAGCATTCTCCCGGGTAAGTAGTGCCTGCAAGGCTATCCCACCTAACCCCGTCGCGGATCGAAGAAATGTTCGCCGACGCTGCAGGTCAGTATGCGTGTCGATTTGCGGAGGAGTGAGGTTCATGAGCGAGGTGTTCACGTCTGTCGGACAGGAACTTACGTGATCTGAGTTTGTGTCAGCGAATGGTAATGAAATCGTTGTGGTTTAGGATTGCCTGTACAAAGCGGGATCGTATTTGGTCAGGACTCGATACCTGGTCTAGCTTTTCCATTTGTATAAAGTACTTCTCGCACACCGTTGTTTCCAAGTCGGAGGGTGGACGCGTCAGAATCAGTGCAAACGTGGCCTTAATGAAGTCGCGTGCTTTGTTTGAATTGATCTTTTGGTGCAGCTTTTTCGCAATCTGATTTGACATTTCTATTGATAGACGACTGTTCGAAAGTGCCAGTGCCTGTTGTGGAATGATGCTTTCGGATCGACGGTAGCATTGCAGGATGTCTGCGTTATCAAACATCTCCAGAAAACTNTTCTTCTCGTCGCGTGAGTGTTTGAAATAGATGCTGCGGCGTCGGGCTTCTGCCCCGGGGTTGATTGACGGCCCTCCCATTGTCGCATCAAGCTTACCAGCCAGCAATAAAACACTGTCTCGAATGACCTGCGATTCCATTCGACGTGAGTTCATTCTCCANAGAAGCTCGTTGTTGGGATCTCTGGTTAGGGTGTTTGGGGAAGCCGTTGCTGTGGATGAGCTTAAAGCGTACGCCTGCGACGACACGATCAGNCGGTGCAGGTGCCGGAAGCTCCAGCCNGAGTTGATAAATTCAACAGCAAGCAGATCGAGAAGATCCTTGTGNACTGGTTCGGGTGAGCGGAGTCCAAAGTCAAAGGTGGAGTCCACTAGCGGTTGACCAAAATGTCTCATCCAGACATGGTTAACCGCAACCCTCGCTGTCAATGGNTTTTGATNNGAAGTGATCCACTTAGCGAATGCGAGTCGCCGTCCAGTGCTGATNTGGGAGTACGTGGCAGGGTACTGGTCTTCTTTGTCTGCAGGTGATTCAAGGGCTTTGAAGGAACCTTTGATTGGGGTGAAACGGATGGGCGATTCTNTGATCTGNGCGATGTGCTCTTGAGTTTGGTTGATTCTTGTAGTGATCGGAGCGAGTTTCTTTGAGTCCGATGCATTCACTGTCGCGTCGTGTTTCAGTAAAGCGAGTTTCCACTCTGCTTGCCTTTGNCCCGCAGTCTCTGCAAGNNCTTGAAGTTCGGCAGCGGATAACTTCTGCAGTTGATCTGCCTGNACCGAGTGAAGCATCGCTAAAAGCATTCTNTCGTGGGCGATANTTGCTTGATGATGGGNATTTGCNATCTTGACCGCTTGCTCAGCTTCATTGACGGTCGTGGCATCTTTATTGTTTGCCNGTATTAGCTCAGTATTCTTTTTTAGGTTCTCGATCTGGATCGAGTCGAAGTCAACGGTTGCATCGAACCCTGACAGGCTAATGAANCCGTTGCGTCTGTTCGGATACCGATAAGCAATGATGAACTCACCATCAATCCAGATGTTCACCAAGGTGCCTCGGATTGCGAAACGAAGTTCATGGCGTTGGCCCACTGTGACTGCAAAGGCTTTTCGTCCCTCAGGCGGATACATGGATTGTTTGTCACGCTCAAAGGCAGCTTGTACTTTTGGGGCAGGAGCATGAGCGCTGGTGTAGACGTAGTTTGCGTACCCGGAATTTTCAGTTTGATCAAAGCGGATGGTGACTGATTTGTAAGTGCTGCCACCCGTCGTGGTGTAGTTGCAACGCAAATCGAAATCCTGGGGCGGCTTGATTAGCAGTCGGGCCGTTTGAGGCTCACGCGTCGATTTGGTTTGACTGAGGGTCCCCGTTTGATGCTTCCAGCCGTCTCCGGTCAGTTGCCATCTGGTTGAGTCGAGGGTTGTGAAGTCATCGTTGAATTCAAATGCTTCGATGTCCTGCGGCGGCTTTGCGGCGGCGTTGCTGGACATCTCGTTGAGACGAGCCTCGGCCTCAACGCATTTTTCCTCACTGGCCTTGAGTTCTTCTCGTACTTTAGCCAAATGAGCCGCGAGCACATGAGGCCTTGCACCTGGTGAGTGTGCTGAACGGGGTAGATTGATCGGGTGTATTTCATGTTCAAAGCTAGCCAATATCGCAGGTACACCCGGCGTCATTGGCTGAGTTTTGTCCGGCGACTTGGGGTCGCCTCTTTCATGAAGGTACGTGACACGCGTGATATCGTCATCAAAAACGCGAGGTAGGCCGGCTTTGTCAAAGTCAGTTTCCTCTGGTAGCGGATCGAGCCTTACTTGGTGCGGTTCGAAGATCGCGCGGAGACGGTAGTAATCTTGCTGGGTTATTGGATCGTATTTGTGGTCATGGCACTTAGCACAATTCATGGTGAGTCCGAGAAAGGCTTTGCTCGTGTGCTCGATTGTGCTGTCGAGCCATGTCGTGCGATTGAACAGATAGTAGTTGCGGACCAAAAAACCAGTTCCAGTGATTGA
>PAUV01000080.1 GCA_002712845.1 Rhodopirellula sp.
CGAAGGGCGACAAACCCTCCTGTGTGACCACGCGATCAAGCCCCCTGGGTGGCCCCACGCCTCGCTGATCAGCCAACTCAGTGGACTGCCAAATCAGTGGGCTGCGAGATCGCTAAGAGGCTAACTCGATGGGAAACCGATCAAAGCCCCCCCCTTTCAAGGGCAGCGATGCCGCTCCTGTGGCGACTGGCCCCGTCGTAACTAGGCCTGTCGTAACTAGGCCTGTTGTGACCCAAATCTCCTTAGCAGATGATTCCACGGAGTGCGGGATTGCGACCTAACACAGCCGCCCCCTACTTACTCAGGTTCTGTCCCTTGGCCACCCAGTCGGGAGTTCCGAACCAATCGTGCATTTCTTTTTCAAAGGGAGCCACCACCTCTCGAGATTCGGGAATAACACCTCGATCTCTTGTCTCAGCGGCCCAGGTGTCGAGGGCAGACCGCATCTCACGCAACACCACTTGGTGTTCGGGGACCTGTGAGTTCACCAAGTTGACCGTCTCGTAGGGATCAAGCTGAGTGTCAAACAACTGTTCGTTCGCGAACGGCTTCATCAGGTCTGCTGGAGGCCCTGTAAGTTTCCCAGCGGCAAGCAATTCCCGCATCAGCGGTTTGACCAGAAAACACTTTTCCTTGTATCGATTCAACGATGGAAACCCAGCCCCTGGCGTGAAATTTTTCACATAGTGATATCGTTTTCCACGAACGGAGCGTTGTCGTATCTCGGTTTCATCAATACGGTCTCGAGCACTGAAGGCGAAGCGTCGTTCCGTGCCTTGTTCGGGTCCCAGAAACGCTTGCCCTTGCATGGTGCGTGGAACCTCAAGGCCAGCCATTACCAAAGTAGTTGCTGTTAGATCGATGAGACTGATCACCCGTTCGTCCACCAGTCCCTCACGATACCCCGCAGGCGCAGGAAAATTACCTGGCCAATGAATTACCATGGGAACATGCAACCCACTGTCAAAACACCAGTGAATTCCTCTGGCTTCCAATCTTCCATTATCACCAAAGAAAATCACAACCGTATCATCCGCTACACCGTCCTTTTTCAGCTGCTCAAGAATCCAACCGATCCGCACATCCATGCCGCTGGCAGAATTCAAATACCTCGCCCACTCCTGACGTACGATGGGATGGTCGGGGTAGTAAGGTGGTGGGTTAACATTCTGTTCTGTCGCAACTTTGGGGTGCCACTCTTCCCCCACCCACACAACGCGTTCTTTTTCTGCTGACTTGCGATCATAAATGTCATACTCAGCCTCAGGCATGTTGAACTGCGCAAAGAACGGCTTTGAGGTATCAAGATCTGACCACAACTTTGTTTGATACAGAGTTCCTTCGTTGACAAAGTTCAAATCGAGTTTCCCTGTGCCAACCACGCGATCGCCAATGTGAGTCACGTTGGCCGTCTGATATCCGGCATCCTGCAGTCGCAATGTCAATGGTCGCACACCGTCCGGCAGTCGAAAGTCATCATCGCGATGTGAACGCATGTGATGCATGTCCGTTGTGGTGGCATACATTCCTGTCATGAAGGCAGAACGACTTGGCGCACAAACCGGCGAAGTGGAATACACATTGGTGTAACGGACTCCCTGTTTGGCCAGACGGTCCACGTTTGGGGTTTTCACATTTTCAGCCCCGTAGCAACCAAAATCGAGATCAAAATTCTCCCCAACAATCCAAACGACATTGGGTTTTCGTGCGTCTTTTTCTGTTTGTCCATGCACGCTCGACAACGCTGAGAGGCCAGTAAAAATAGTCAGACAACAAATCAACGCTCTGAAAAACATGCTCTCAATCCCGACAAAGAAATAAACAGGTGCGTTCTGAATTACAGGTGACCACTGAATTACAGGTGACCACTGAATTACACAGAAGTGGCTTAGGAGTACAGCCTCACGGCCACATCCATTCCAGCTCGCCCGTGGTAGTTTAACATGCCTGACCGACCGCGCAACTGCTGCACACCCTGGATTTCCCCGCGCACTCAATTCAATCACAGAGCCAAATTCTTAAGCTCATGTGGTCAATTCGCTTGAGGGATCATCACCCCATAAAGCTCGATCGTATACCCTTCGACATCGTAAATAGGCTGTCCTTTGAGCAGGACATCCCGACACTCTCCGTCCCCAAGCACTTGCCGCACCGTCAGTTCATAGGCGAGCCCTGATGCGAGCGCGGCGTCGATAGTATCACGCAATATTTCACGATCTTCCTCGTGAATCGTTGCGTAGAACTCNTCCGAAGAAGGTGGCCCCAAAGCTGGATCACGGCCACTTAGTCGAAATGCTTCCTCGCTCCAAGTCAGTTCCTCAGTTCTGGTATCGAACGACCACGTGGCTAATCCAGCCAACCGTTGAAGATCCCTGAGCCGTTGCCTGCTCATCATCAGTTCATTTTCGGCTTTCTTTCGAATGGAGATATCACGAATGGTAGAGACGACCATTGCCTCGCCTTGCATATCCACGACACAGCCACTAATCAACACGTCGATCGCNTGTCCATCACGGTGCAGAAACCGTGACTCAAGATTATTGAGTACGCCTGTTTCTTGTAGAGCAGCAGTCAAACGTCCACGATCTTGTTCACAGTCCCAGATATTCAGATCAAACATCGATTTGTCTACAAGTTCTTCATTGCTGTAACCAAACAGTTTCCTGAATGCATCATTGGCTTCCACCACGCATCCCCCGTCCAAACGGATCAACAGTCCGGCCTCTGGCGCATGAGTGAACAGCACCGAGTATCGACTGTAGCGTTGGTCGTTGTTTACCCTCGCCGCCTTTAGGGTTTTGACTTCGACGGCCTGTTCCGAGTCCAACTGATTCGCAGATGCATAAATCGAAAGTGCAAGATCGTAATCCCCCCTTCGCGTTGCCGCAGCTGCGAAGCGTTCCTGCAACTCGGATCTCGCATCTTTTGCGGCAGGATTATCGGGCCAAATATCGAGGGCCTCCATAAGCAGCGCATCAGCAACACGAAAATCTTCGTATTGGTGATCATCTTTGGCATTCAACAACCGTNCTTGNGCNCGTTTTACGAGNCNGACACTTTGATCATGTTTTTGNTGGTCGTTNAGGGCCGCGATGAAAGCGTCAACCGAGGNATATCGATCCTCGANTTNATCCGCCATCGCGATTCGGGCGATGTCCATCAACTCCCCCGTCACCTCTGTTTCGCGAATCATATTCCGCGCAGCGGCCTGCANGCAGGCAAGTAGAGTTTTCCCATCATGCGGTGGATTCCCTGACAGGATTTCAAACAGAATCGCACCCAGCAAATAAACATCTGTCTGATAGGTTGCAGCGGCATGCGAACCGTCTGCAAGTTCGGGAGCCATGTAAGCAGGAGTACCACCGATCGTCTGCTTGACGCCGTGTTGCAGGTCGCCACTGCCGATTCTTAGCGCCAATCCCCAATCAGCGACGAGCACCTCACCGAATTGCCCGAGCATGATATTTTCAGGCTTGATGTCTCTGTGGACTAAACCCCGAGAGTGTGCATATCGGATAGCGTCTGCCACGCGGAGTAGAATTTTGACATTCTCNTCAACCGNGNTACGACTGATTTGCTGGTCCCAACTGGNGCCCTCAANCCGNTTCATGGANTANAACAGGAATCCGTTCGAATCGACACACACCTCGTGCAACGCGATCACGTTGGGATGATCAAGACCACCAATNACCCGNGCCTCAGTAAGGAAGCGTTCTCGGGATACCTCGTTCATTGCTAATTCATCCCGCAGCACCTTGATCGCNACTTCACGNTCAAGNGCTCGCTGNTGNGCCTGATAGACAACGCCAGTTCCNCCGCTACCAAGTTTGCCGACGATCCGATAATCAATCTCCTCAGCTCGCATTTCGGTAAGCTGAGACAGCAGACGAATTGGGACAAATCCTTTGTCAATCTGGCTGCCCGCGTTTTCAGAAGGATCGCCGAGCAGTTCCATCGTCTCAGTAGCTGCATAATCTTCCCACGACTGCGGCCAACTGGGGTGCGTGAATCCCGATCCTGCCAACGAACAGATCGTGACAGTTTTTTCATCTGCAGGCATCAGTTCAAGCCGCTCTTTGACTTCGGCATCCGCAAGCACAGAACTCAGCAGGCCTTCGCCATCATCCTTTGGTAGCGCACCAGTGTCTCTTTCCAACTTGACTTCCTTTCTTGATAAGCTTGGCCAAGTATAACACGCGCGAGAATCGCGGGATAACCTCCGATTCCTAACGCGGACTGCAAGTAGCTGGGTTTTGAAGATCAAGTAGCTGGGATTAGAAGATATTATGCCGAGCCAACCCCGGCGTCCCAACCAATTTGGTCACCCGCTAAGAAACCGAGTGGACAATTCAGAGAACCCGGTTGAGCAGAACACCTCACGTCACCGAGACCAACCTGCTGTTCATGGGCAAACCACAGACAGCCCCGTCGTGCATCCTAGCGGCGGCCAATCTATCCCAGAGTCTGTTCGAGGTGACTTTTCAGGAATTGCCTCAGTTTCCGACTGCGAGTGTGTTTGAGGGATTTTAAGTTCAAGGTAATGGTTGTACTNTGTCCTTGTCCGCGATCGACGGGCCCCTGCATCTCAAGATTNGAGAAACCTGATTCGTCGAATGCAGATTCAGGACCAGCAAGAGTAATCCTTAGACTGCCAGCCTCCTTTGTCTTCACCTCAGCCCAAGCGTGCGCGGAACCATCGGGCTTNACTTCAAAGCCATCGGCTGCCGAGCAGATGATGGAATCTGGCCCCGCGATGGTCTCAAGAAGCTTGACCGTGCGTTCCGCCACCTCGAGCGGCCACTCGGGTGTTTCACCATCAGNAAACCCTTTGTCGAGCGAGTGCCACTTTTTNCCCAAGGCTTTCCACGGCTCAAGCACAACAGCCGTCGTTTCCACCGCGTTTCCGCATGATTCCGGGGCATCTTTCGTGTTGTTTACTGTGTTGGGCGTTGACCGCGACTGAGGCCGCATACCCGACTTTTTATCTCCACTGGGCTTTTGGTCTTCCGCTGGATCAACTCTAGCGATCGCAGGCCGCCGCTTTGTGCCCCGTTCTTCAACCTCTGCTTCACTGACGGCTACCGCATCTTCCGGGGCTCCGGACGCAGACCCTGCAGGAACTTTTCCCGCTGCGGCCTCGTGTTTTGAAGCTGTTTTCTTTTTCTCATTCGGCCGCGATGCACGGGAGCTACGCACTGCGTCATCGCCATGCTCTCCTTCTCCGNTCNCCAGAACTTCCGCNAGGAATGGTGCAGTGACNGAGATCGGCTCTGCTTTCTTTCCTCTTCTTCGTTTGCCAACCGCCTGTGCTGCCAGTTCTTCAGGAGTCCCTGTAAAGACGACTTGCCCCCCGTTCACCCCTGCCCCTGGCCCCATGTCGATGATCCAGTCAGCGCACTTGATGACGTCAAGGTTATGTTCAATCACCACGACGCTGTTGCCCATTTCAACGAGCCGCTGCATCACATTGAGCAATTTTTCAATGTCATCAAAGTGCAGGCCTGTCGTCGGTTCATCCAAGAGATAAAGCGTATTCCCCGTCATTGGCCTGCTCAGTTCGGCTGCCAACTTGACGCGTTGCGCTTCCCCGCCAGAAAGCGTCGGCGCCGACTGTCCCAGTGTCACGTATTCCAGACCGACATCACACAAGGTCTGCAAGGTGCGCAAAATCCTCGGATAGTTCGCAAACAANTCGGTCGCCTCTCCGCACTGCATTTCCAGTACATCTGCGATCGATTTTCCGTGCAGCTTGACCTCCANAACATCCTCGTTGTACCGGCGNGAGTGGCACTCTTCGCATGGAACCCACACGTCAGGCAGGAAATGCATTTCGATTTTCAGCTGCCCACTTCCCTCGCAGGTCTCACAGCGGCCTCCCGAGACATTGAAGCTGAATGTCCTGGCGGTGTAACGCCTTTCCGCTGCCAACGGAATCGAAGCAAACAACTGCCGAATCAGATCAAAGACCCCNGTGTAGGTTGCAGGGTTGCTGCTGGGCGTATTGCCTAGGGGAGATTGATCAACGCGAATGACCTTATCAACNAACCGCAAACCTTCGATTTTCTCATGCCTACCAGGCTTGGTTCTGCTGCGATGCAAGCGCCGAGCCAAGGCAGGGTACAGAATCTGCTCGATCAAAGAACTCTTGCCGCTACCACTAGGGCCGGTGATTGCGGTGAACACACCCAGAGGCAACTCCAGATCGACCGACTGCAAATTATTTTCGGTCGCTCCGATCACTTTGATGAAATCAACCAGCGGCGTGCCTGTCCCGCTGTACACNGGCCGCCGTGCCGTGGGGANNGNGATCGTCTTTGTCCCGTCGATGTAACCGGCTGTAACCGAGTCCTCATAAGGTGCTACATCACGCGGNTNACCTTTCGCGATGATTCGACCACCATGCCGCCCNGCTCGCGGACCAAAATCACATAAGTAATCACTGCTGTCGATCACTTCTCGATCATGCTCCACCACCAACAGTGTGTTTCCAAGATCACGTAATCGATGCAAGGCTCCGATCAATCGCTGATTGTCTCGCGGGTGCAGCCCGATGGTGGGTTCATCCAGTACATACAGCACTCCGCACAATCCGCTACCTAATTGAGCAGCCAAGCGGATGCGTTGAGCTTCGCCACCCGACAGGGTGGATGCCCCGCGATGCATCGTGAGATAATTCAGCCCGACGTCAAGCAAGAACCCTACCCGGGCCCGCACTTCGCGCACGAGTTCTCCCGCGATTTTGCGTTCACGCCGATCGAACTTCCAGCTTTTTGCTTCTTCATGAAGGCGGTCCAGCGGCATATGCACCAGATCGGCAATCGTGTGCCCTCGAAAACGGACCGCGGCAGCTTCATCAGTCAATCGCGAGCCGTCACACACGCTGCAGTCAATCTCAGCTGTAAACTGCTCCAGCTTTCCTCTCAAACCGGGAGTCAGTCGCGAGGCTTCATCCAACGCGGGATAAAACCCTTTGAACTGGTATCGGAATAGCACACTTGTTGACTTCTTTTTCGCTTCCTTATCCGTCTTGTCCGATTCGCGAACCTCGATCCACTGCGCCCCGGTACCCCGGAACAAAACCCGTCGTTGGGAAACGGTCAGGGCATCAAAAGGAACATCGATCGGTATCCCTGTGTGTCGCGAAAGTGCATTGAGCATCCAACCGGAGACACTTTGCTGCATCTCTGGCCACAACACGGCTGCACCCTCCGCCAATGTTTTCCCAGTTGATGTCACGAGCGCTGCGGGATTGGTCCCCGTCTGCGTCCCTAGACCTTCACACTGAGAACACCAACCAATGGCAGTGTTGAAGGAAAAGTGATGCGGAGTCAACTCAGCGAACGATCTGCCACAACAACCACAAACCAGATGCTGGCTATGAGTTTCTGTTTTCCATAATGGTTCCTCGCGTTCGTCATCTGCCACGGCAATCTGGAGCACACCGATTCCCAACGACAGTGCCTGTTCCACACTGTCGGTAATACGCGTCCGGTCGTCGGGCTGTATCACAATTCGGTCGACGACGACCTGCACCGTCTGTCGCTTACGCGGATCCAGCGGTTTCGCATCATCCAACGCAAGCGTTCGTCCATCAATTCGAATCCGCTGATACCCTGTGCTTCGAAGCGATTGCCACGTATCGCGAGATGCCTCTCCTGCCTGAACTTCGATGGGAGCAAGCAGCAAGGCCCGCGTCCCCTCAGGCATCGCCATCACCTTTTCAACAATTTGATCAGGTGTCTGCGTCCCGACTGCAATTTGGCAATCGGGGCAATGCATCGTGCCCAAGCGTGCCATGAGGATCCGCAGGTAATCGTAGACCTCAGTCACCGTACCCACGGTGCTTCGCGGTGAATGTCCGAGATTTTTCTGTTCCAGAGCGACCGCCGGCGATAATCCCTCAATTTTTTCGACATGGGGTTTTTGAACCTGACCCACAAACTGCCTGGCATAGGACGACAGCGACTCAACGTAACGCCGTTGCCCTTCGGCATAAATCGTGTCCATCGCCAGTGAACTCTTGCCGCTGCCGCTGGGGCCACAGAATACGGTCATGGCATCGCGAGGCACTTGTACGTTGACCGCCTTGAGATTGTGCTCGCTAGCTGCCTCGACAACCACATGCGTGCGAGCCGCAGGCGACTCAACCACAAGCGGTCGAATCGATTTGGCTTTATCGGTTTTCTTGCGCCTTTTAATCCCGAGTGACTTTGCTAAAGCTACACCCGTGTAGCTTTCTGGAGAGCGAGCCACATCCTCGGGCCTGCCGGCACAAACAATCTCTCCTCCGCCCTCACCGCCTTCAGGTCCAAGGTCAATGATCCAGTCCGAGGTCTTAATTACATCAACATTGTGCTCAACGATCACGATCGTGTTGCCCCGATCGGCCAAGCGTTGAATCACATTGAGCAGCAATTCAATGTCTGCGAAATGCAGTCCAGTCGTCGGTTCATCGAGCACGTACAACGTTTTTCCCGTTTCACGTTTACTCAGTTCCCGCGACAACTTGATCCTTTGAGCCTCACCACCTGAAAGCGTGGGCGATGGTTGCCCAAGTTTCAAATACTCGAGGCCAACATCCACGAGGGTCTGTAGTTTCTCAGCAATTTTGGGAATATTGGCAAACAGTTTCAACGCCTGCGAGATATCCATCTGCAGCACATCGGCAATGGATTGCCCTTTGAATTGGACCGACAGCGTTTCGCGGTTATAGCGTTGTCCCTGGCATACCGGACACTTGACCCAGATGTCAGCCAGGAAGTCCATTTCAAGCTTATTCGCTCCGTTACCGTCACACGCGGCGCATCTTCCGCCATCGACGTTAAAGCTGAATCGGCTCGCCGTGTAACCTCGGGTTTTCGCCTCGGTCATCCGCGCAAACAGGTTGCGAATCTCGTCAAACACTTTGACGTAAGTTGCAGGATTGCTCCTTGGTGTCCGACCGATGGGGGACTGATCAATCGCGATGGTCTTGTCGAGGTGTTCTAGCCCCTCGACCCCTTCATGTTCACCAACTTCGGCCTCAGCACCGTTCAATCGGTTGCGCAACAAAGGCTCGAGGATCCCGCCCACAAACGAACTTTTCCCGCTTCCCGACACGCCTGTGACACTGGTGACTGTCCCCAATGGAATCGAGATATCGATCCCCTTCAAATTGTGGAACGCCGCTTTGCGAATGGTCAGCATCGCGTTTCCGTCAACCTTGCGAAGTTGACTTGCGGGCTCGATCGCTCGTTTTCCAGACAGGAATTGTCCCGTTACACTTTTTGGGGCTTCACTGACTTTCTGCACATCCCCCGCGGCAACGATTCGCCCACCCTTGACCCCAGGACCGGGCCCAAAATCGACGATCAAGTCAGCTGCCCGCATGGTGTCTTCATCATGCTCAACCACGATCAGCGTGTTGCCGCTATCACGCAAGCGTAGCAGTGTTTCGATCAAGCGATCATTGTCTCGCGGATGCAGGCCAATCGATGGCTCATCGAGAATGTAAAGGACACCAACCAGTCCACTGCCGATCTGCCCCGCGAGCCTGATCCGTTGCGACTCGCCTCCAGAAAGTGTTGGCGCGGTTCTCGATAGCGTCAAATAATCGAGGCCAACGCCAAGCAGAAAGCCAATCCGTTGTCGAATTTCTTTGAGCGCCTCAGCCGCTATCACCGCTTCAGTATCACCCAAACAAACAGTTTCAAAAAACGTATTCAGCCTCTCGACCGGCAACTCACAGAGTTCCGGCAACGAAAGATCAGCTTTTGCGTCATCCTCTGCCAAGAACTGACTGGCTCCCGTCTGGATCGTGACTGCCGATGCCTGAGGGTTCAGTCTGCGTCCATGACAGTCTGGACAGTCCATCGTGTCCATGTACTTTTCGAACTGCCGCAACTGCATCTTGTTCCGTGTGGTACGGTACCTGCCCAACAGTTCGGGTATGAANCCATCAAAGGCCCCCGAGTACTTTCGAGCCTTCCGTCCACCTTGCCAAGTGAACTCAACGGAGTCATCGGTTCCCCACAACCAGATCTGTTTCGCCTGGTCGGGCAAGTCCTGCCATCTTCCTTCCAGCATGGTGCCCGAATCCAGCTCCATCGCTTCGTCCATCGCATCGGCAACGCCGCGATAAATGTGACGCCGATAGCGGCCCAGATCACCCCATTTGCCGAGCAGTTTGATCGCACCTTTTCGGATGGATAGCTTCTCGTCGGGCACCAGCAACTCGGGCACAAACGTGTAGAGCCGTCCCAAGCCATCGCAACCTTCGCACATCCCTTGTGGGCTATTGAAACTGAATAACTGTGGGCTGGGCGGTTTGAAGCTACGTCCACAACCGCCGCAAGCATACTGAGATGAGAACAGGATATCCTGTTTGGGCACACCGGCCTGATCATCATTCTCGTCAGACAACGACACAAGCAGAGTCGCTTCCCCCATCCGCAAGGCGGACTCTACAGCCTCGTTGATGCGGCCGCGGTCTCGGGAATCTGGATCAATCCGATCCACCACAACCTCAACATGATGTCGGTGTTGGCGATCAAGCGGCGGCGGGCTGGACAGCCGCACGGTTTCGCCATCGACCCGGGCGCGCAGAAATCCCTGCTTCCGGAGATCCTCAAACAGGTCACGGAATTCACCTTTCTGGCCGCGCACGACGGGTGCCATCAACCACAACGTCGCATCTTGGGGTAACGCAAGGATCCGCGACGCAATTGCATCCCTCGCCTGCGCTGAGATAGCCGTCCCACAGTCGGGGCAATGCCCAGTCCCGACTCGTGCGAACAAGACACGCAGAAAGTCATAAATCTCGGTGATCGTGCCGACCGTACTCCGCGGATTGTTCCCGGTGCTTTTCTGGCTGATCGAGATAGACGGACTCAGCCCACTGACAAGGTCCACATCGGGCTTGGGCATCTGCCCCATGAATTGCCGCGCGTAGTGGCTGAGGCTTTCCACGTAACGTCGCTGTCCTTCCGCATACAGCGTGTCAAAAGCAAGCGAGGATTTGCCACTGCCTGAAACGCCCGAAAAGCAGATCAACTGGCCTCGTGGCAGCGTCACGTTCACGTCGCGCAGGTTGTGTTCCCGGGCACCTTTGACCTTGATTTCCGTTGTCGCCATGCCCTTTGCCAGACTTCCTCTCTGAGTGTCGAAAAGCCGCAGATCGCGACCACGTACCATAACACGCTAGAGTCCCGTAAACCGAACAGAAAGGGGTGGTCAAATCGGCGGTACGCCTAAACGTGCATTCCCCCCAAGAAACCACGATAATCGCGGCAAATTGTAGCACTTCGCACCCATTCGCTCAGACAGTGATCTGGAGCCAAAGCGATCTGAGCACGAGTACCCGCCTTGCCTGTTCCCCTGCCGTCAATCGCAGGGAATCGCCCACCCCATGGGAAAACCGATGAAGTTTAGGCCCCCGAGTGGCCAAGGAACCCAACCAGAACGGTCAAGAACTGCGGCCAAGCGTGCCGTCGAAAGGTGATCGCACTGGCAGGCCCTGCCGGCAACCAGTTCACCACCACTTTTTAAAGATTCGCATGCCTAGCGAATGAGATTGCAAACCCAATCAACCACACAAGCCGTCACCGCAGTTCAAGCTTGGGGTCATGTGTCGACAGCGGCGTCGTGGCCCTATGGCCGCAATTCTTCCCGGACGATTGCAAGCAGGCCAAGGTTATTCCGGCTTACTCAAGCAGCCGCCTGCCGCTTGTAAGCCGCGTTGCAAGCTTCTTGTTCGAGCACTTCATCAGCAAGGCCCTGATAATCAGCTGCTCCATTGCTTTGCGGTGCGTACTGAAAAATCGATTTGCCAAAACTAGGAGCTTCAGCCAAACGAATGTTTCTTCGGATTCTTGTATCGAAGAACTTGGCTTGTCGGAAGAATTCTCGTCCACCTTTGCTGGCTTGGAAAAACTCCTCGATATCGGTTGTGACCTCTGCGGCAAGGCGAGTATTCGAGTCGTACATGCANAGCATGACTCCCGACAATCGCAAGCTTGCNTTCAACCGACGCGAGACAACCTCGATCGTGCGNAACAATTTACTGAGACCATGCAAAGCCAGAAAGTGAGGTTGCAGGGGCAAGAAGACCTCGCTCACGGCAACCAATGCGTTTACTGTCAACACACCGAGGCTCGGAGGGCAATCCAGAATCAGNTAATCGTAGTCGGCATTCTCNTCTTCCTGCATTCGGTCGCGAAGAATCATCTCGCGTCCTACCTCTCCAGCCAACTCCAGTTCAGCCGCAGCGAGATCAAGGTTAGAAGGAACGACCGACAAATTTTCGTTGATCACTCGTCGCGCCTGTCCGAGTGATGCATTTCCACAGAGAACCTCATACATACTCGCGTCACCATCCACGGCAGTTATACCGAGATGAAGCGAAGCGTGAGCCTGCGGGTCAAGATCGAGAAGACAAACCCGCCGCCCTGCCTCAGCAAGCGCTGCTGCAAGATTGACGGAACTGGTCGTCTTCCCGACGCCACCTTTCTGATTGATCACCGCAATGGAACGCATGGTTCTTCCTTAATTTGACAATTGGCGACTGCATGGCGACTCAAGCGTCACACATCACAACGCTTCATTCGTTCAGGCAGCACGACTTTGTATTTGCTGATATGCCAACAAAACGTCATACAAGTCGGCATCAATCCGTACCGTGTCATCCGCAAAATCATTCAGCCACGCCCGGTCATTCGCAACCGCATCCATCAACAATGGAACGACCTTTCCCAAAGGAACAGCAACCGTCTTGGGCTCTGCTGCGCCAGCAATACGATCCAATTCGCGTTCGCGACGGTCAGTGCTATCGGGGCTTTGGAAAATCTTGAGGGCAGGCTTCGACATCTGTATCTTTCAGTGATGGACTTCATAGCAACGTTTGGGAGGACGGAAAAAACAACCGCGAACACCCACCGCAATCAGTGGAAGTGGCTGGCAAACCAACCGAGCAGAACCTCTTTCCANCTGAGGTATCGACTTTTCCGGTTAGGAGGATTGAACCGAATTGGCAGGAATTTCCGTTCTTTTCCTAAAGCCATCGTGTTTCACAAAATCGAGTGTTGAAAGTGACGACACCAAACCTTGCAATGTCGTCAGAACGATACGNCTTCAGTTGATGGCTTGTCCTTAAAAACAAATTGTTCAATACGCTATGCGATCATCACTGAATGCGTCAAAACCGTAGCATCATCACATCAAGGACCACGTTGCCCCCAGCAGCTTTAAAACATTGGCATGGTGTATGCGTCATGAACACACAGCTTCCAACCCTTGAATGTACGGAGATGTTTCATGCAAAAGTTTCTCGCCGCAATGCTCTCGCTAATCACGACCGCTCTCTACTTTCCCCAGACACGGCTTCACGCCGCTCATGCAACACCGCTGTTTCACGCCACGCGAGAATATCGAGATGCCACTCAGTATCTGTCGCGCGTCCTGACCTTTCACGCAACCTTGGACCCAACGCAGAAGCTGTTTCTGAATCGCCTGATTCATTCCAGTCATCAACTTTACGCGGCAGCTNTATCTTGCCATCACAACTCTGGCGGACCGTACGGAGCCGAGTTCCAACAAACGTGGGCAGATATCCAAATCCTGGTTCAAGACCTGCCTTGGATGATTGAATNCCTGCCGCCAGAAGCGAAGCAACGTATGGCCCCCCACTGCCGACAATTTCTCGCGACGTTCCAAACACTTGCCGTTCAAATCGAACTGAGCGAGCCGGTTTGCGAACCTGATCCGCGTGGCGGCAGCCCTGCACTCGTCCCATCAAATATCCCCCGTCAAATGCTGATGCTCCGAGCNGANCTCACACAATTTCCCCAATCCCTAACTCGCNAATACGATCGGGCGATGGGACACCAAGCTGATCAACANNGGTTGCGNGTNATTGTTTTGTCACGCCAACCTCTTTCCCCAAGCGAATGCCAATCGCAGCAGGCCGGATCTCGACGGCGAAGTGAGACGCCCATCGGACGTGAAAACTCAAAGCACGGAGCCCGACTCACGCGTTTGGTTCACCCCAGATAACCCACGNTACGTACACCTCCATGGCAGCAANTTCTTTCGANCGCCTTGCCCAGCCCCCNTAGAAGACTCGGCNAGACACCGCTTTCCAATGAGTGAACGCAGCGAGAGGGGAGCTCAGCGAGCGGCTGGAAAGCTGTTGCCCGGTGAGGGTTCGATCGAGAGCAAAACGACAAGCCACCCCCTCCACAGAGGCACGGCTGAGGATTTTCCCCTTTTCTAGGTTTGATTGAGGGAATCAACACCATTATGATTTGGTGCACTGGCAAGGGGCCTTTCGTGGCTTGGCCAGCTAGTCCTAATCTGCACAACCGGACGTTGTGCCAACTTTTCTCAGCAAAAATCGGCGGTAAACAATGCGTTACCTGCGTTCTTTGATTTGTGGCCCTCGCGGCTATTGTGCGAGTTCAGTGCTGTGTATTGGCACCCTTCTGGTGCTGGTCAGTTCATCGAGTCCGTCTCACGGCGGAACGTTTGACGCGGCAAACCGCAGTGATGTCCGAAAAATCCGCAGCGACCTCCGGGCTTCCCAGTTTCTATCGAAAGCAACGTTTGGCCCAACGCAGGAGATGATCGACACCTTGTCGAATCGAATTCGGCAAGTTGGATATCGCCGTGCTTGCGGGGAGTGGATCGATCAACAATTCACACTCCAACCTTCATCACATGAGCAGGTTGCTCGAGAGATGGTTGCCGCTGATGGTCGAACTCTTACCGAGCCGAGCATTGGCATTGCGAACTACCGTTATCAGGCGTGGTGGCACATCGCGTTGACCCGCGAAGACCAGCTGCGTCAGAAGGTGGCATTCGCTCTCTCGCAGATTTTCGTGATTAGCGACAGCGGGACAGGCTTCAATAACAACGCATCGCGAAACATTGGGAACGACGAACAGTCGCTTCCCGATTGGCTTGGCATGAGCAATTACTACGACATGCTGGTCAATCACGCGGATGGAAATTACCGGGACCTTTTAGGAGACGTGACCTTTCACGAGTGCATGGGGGTTTACCTCAGTGCCTATCGCAATCGCAAAGCTGATTTAAGCAAAGGCCGATGGCCGGACGAGAACTACGCTCGCGAGATCATGCAGTTATTTTCAATCGGCTTGTATGAATTAAAGAACGACGGCCGTTTGAAAGTCAACGAACAGGGTGAATTGATTCCCACTTATGACAATGAGGGGATTACCGAACTCGCGCGACTATTCACTGGCTTTAAGTCGCAGCACAACACTAGCACGAGTTTCTACGCTGGTCGAAATTACGGTGCTCCCATGCAGATGCACTATCAGGAACACGATGACAACACGGGATACTCCGATGTCATCGGTGAACCGGGCTACGGAAATAATGTTGGTAGCAAGACGCTGTTTGGGACAACTCTCAACGCACTCCCCGATCCGCTGACGAATGAAGCCGCCTTGGCGGAAGTGAACCAGGGTCTCGATGTGATTGCGGAACACAGTAATGTTCCACCCTTCATTTGTCGCCTGCTGATCCAGCGTTTGGTCAAATCGAATCCTTCACGCGGCTACACTCGCCGGGTCACTCGAAAATTCCGTGACAATGGCCAGGGTGTGCGTGGCGACATGAAAGCCGTCATCAAAGCGATTCTGCTGGACCCGGAAGCCGTCCGTGGTCAGCGAGCTCTGAGAAAACGCGAACCACTCCGGGTCGAAGTGGTGACACGGGGTACAGAACACAGTCGCCTACGCGAACCGATCCAGCGCGTCACTTCGCTGATTCGCGCTTTGCGTCCGAGCAGCAATTATGCCAAATCCGACGCTGAAACTGGCGTTCCGTACATGGCGCTCGTGGGCGGCCTCCGAGACGACTTGGGTCAAATGCCGTTTCG
>PAUV01000012.1 GCA_002712845.1 Rhodopirellula sp.
GTTGCCGCGGCATTGATGGCCACCTTGGACGAAATGGAACTGCATGGTTTGCCGGATAATGTGCATGGCTCGGCACAGGAATTGGCTGTTTTGATTGCAGAACGGTTGAGTGGCTTTGAGTTTGTGCGGGACATGAGGGTGACTGGTATGACGATTGGAATTGAATGTGACGTCAATGCGGTTGATGTCGTGGCCGCTGCGGTCGCCAATGGCCTGCGAGTTGAGACTGCGGGAGACACGGCGATACGTATTCAACCTCCGTTGCTGATTAGTGAGGAAGACCGGCAGCTTTTGTTGAAACGACTGGTTGAAACAATGGAAGCAATTGAGCGGGAAACTGCCGAGCTGACGTTGTAGAATAAGGCCATTCTGGATTTGGGATTGGAATAAAATATGCAACATTTATTGAGTTTGTTTGATCTTTCAGTAGGGGATTTGCGTTCCCTGCTTGCCACGGCAAATGTTTTGAAAACGAGGTTGGCTGCTGGCGATCGACCGCCAGTGCTGGAACGTCGTGTGCTCGCCCTCCTATTTGAAAAGCCCAGTTTGCGGACGCGTGTCAGTTTCGAAACTGGCATCGCACAATTGGGTGGTTCAAGCCTGTTTCTCGGTGATGATGTGGGCTGGGGCAAGCGTGAGTCGGCTTCAGATTTTACGCAGGTCCTTGGTCAATTCGTTGATGCCGTGGTTTGCCGTGCGAAATCGCATACCAAAGTCGAGCAGTTGGCAAGTTACAATTCGCTTCCAGTCATTAACGGTTTGACCGACTTGTGCCACCCATGCCAAGCTTTGGCTGACGTCATGACCGTTCATAACGCCTTTGGAACGGTCGCTGACAAACATCTGGTTTTTGTCGGTGATGGAAATAATGTGGCACAATCCCTCGCCTTGGTCTGTGCGATGTTGGATATGCGTTTCACACTTTCGTGCCCTGCTGAGTACGAGATGGATAAGGCATGGATGGAAAAAGTTTTTGAACAATATCCAACCGCCAAAATCAGCACGGTATCGGATGCCAAAACTGCGGTAGCGGATGCTGATGCCATTTACACAGATGTTTGGACCAGCATGGGGCAGGAAGCTGAAATGGCAGAACGCCGAAAAGCGTTTTCCGATTTTCAGGTCAATAGCAAGTTGATGTCGGCTGCGCCACAGCATGCTCGTGTATTGCATTGTCTGCCCGCAGTCCGCGGCGAAGAAATTACGGATGATGTGATTGATAGCGACCAAAGTGATGTGATCGTGCAAGCCGGTAATCGAATGCACGCCCAGAAAGGGTTGCTGGTCTGGCTGCTCAATCGTCCATGGATTGAGCAAAACGTTACTGATGCTGCTTTTTAGTTTTTTGTTCCCCGGAGAGATCTCTACGTATGCGCCCACATGACCAACTTCGCGATGTCGAAATACAACGTGGTTATCTTGATTCTAATCCTGCCAGCGTTCTTTATCGCTGTGGACGCACAATCGTTCTTTGCACCGCTTCGATCGAAGCATCGGTGCCACCATGGCTCGAAGGGAAAGGTAAAGGCTGGGTTACTGCTGAGTACAACATGCTGCCTGGCAGCACCAGCCCTCGCAAGCGGCGTGATCGCGGTGGGAAAATCGATGGAAGGACCACGGAAATTCAACGTTTGATCGGACGCAGTTTGCGTGCCATCGTTGATCTGCAAAAGCTGGGTGAGCAAATGATCACCGTCGACTGTGATGTTCTGCAAGCTGACGGAGGGACTCGTACGGCATCAATCACCGGAGGCTTCATCGCACTTGCACAAGCAGTTTCCCTGTTAATGCCTGACTCAAGTATTGGTGATGGTCCGCTGACCGATTCAGTAGCGGCTGTCAGTTGCGGTCTGATCGGTGATGACGTTGTGCTGGATCTTGATTATCAACTCGATTCGGCGGCTGACGTCGACATGAATGTCATCATGACTGGTGGCGGTCGCTTTGTTGAAATTCAGGGCACCGGCGAAGAGGCAACTTTCGATGACCAGCAGCTAGCTGAGTTGCTGAGATTGGCAAAACAGGGTATCAGTACATTGACCGAAAAACAGATGCAGGCCCTGCAGTAGACATTTGTCTGGCATGCGTTTTTTTGTTGGGAGCACTCTGAACTGCTGCGAGAGACTTTCAACGGTGGTGCTGGCTAGAGCGACCGTTGCAAATGCTGGCAGCGGGGGCGGGGTCTGCGGAACAGCTCTCAGGCGAGGTTTTCTGACGATCGTTACTGACGAGGGTTACTGACGAGGGTTCTCGTACCAGACAACGTTGTTGCTGGCCCGCCCTGCGATTAGCAGATCAAGGTCACCATCGGCATCAAGGTCGACGGTTCGGATGTCGTAGGCTTCCTGATTTTCGGCGACGATATGGGGCATGAAATTACCTTTGCCGTCATTTTCATACCACATGACGACTTGGTCTCCGTAGCCGCACGTGGCCGCATCAATATCGCCATCCGAGTCCATGTCGACGGCTGCNAGGCAATGGGGTTCCTTCAGGTTGGCGTCGATGTCGTGGCACTTCCATTGAGGAGCTTCNAACCAGATCACGCCCTTGCCATGGCCACGTGATGCGATGAAGTCTNGCCTGCCGTCACCATTNACATCGGCGGGATGAATGTTGGTTGCTCCNGGTTCACGGTCACTGATCAGATGTTTTTTCCACGCTTGTTGTGGCTGTTCTGGTGCTTCCCACCAGGCAAACCATTCACCCGTCGATGTAGCCGTTGGACCACCTTTGGCTCCCGTGGNAGCNTCGAGNCGTCCATCCTGGTTGACGTCGCCAACTCCGATGTAGTGAGTCAGCCCAGGGGCATCCTGTTTCGCGAGAACGTTGGGGTGCCATTGGGTGGCTTTTTTTGCTTCAGGGGGTGTCGAAAACCAAACGAGTGACTCGGGGTAGGGCGCTGTGGGTTGAGCGCTGGTCGCGAGCAGATCGGGCTTTCCATCCTTGTCGATATCGCCTTTCATCAGTCCATGNATCCCGTGGACTGTATTGGCAATCAACCTTTTTTTCCAACGTTGCGATGCTCCTTGTTCAGGTTGTTCCAGCCATGTGATCAGTCCCGGATTGTATCTCGCACCGATGTAGTCAAGATCACCATCACCATCAATATCGAANCATTCGCTGTGNATGTAGCCCCGATCTTCACTGTGGTNGTCGAGGACAATCTGTTGCCAATCAGGCGCGACAAANAACAGCGTACNANTGCCAACTTCTGCNATGACNTCCGGTAATCCGTCTCCGCTAAAGTCGCCTGCGATTGCTGTTAAGCTNCGTTTTCCCTCCTGTAGGANGTGCTTCTTCCAATGCTCCTCTGCGGAAGAGACTGTANCCAGGCTGGTTAGAATGGAAACGGCAGTAAATACTNGGACTTTCATCGCNGGACCTTGGAGTGTGGATCAAACTCGCTCATGATGTGCGTTAACATTAATGCGTGNGTTTGCAGAATGCCACTGCTGACCGATTTTGTTCTACCGGTNATCCGAGTTGAGTGCTGATGGCAAAATTGTATTTTTATTATTCATCGATGAACGCGGGGAAATCCACGATTCTGNTGCAGTCCAGCTACAACTATCGCGAGCGTGGAATGCAAACTTTGATCCTNTCTCCTGAATTGGATGATCGGTTTCAAGTTGGAAAAGTGACATCTCGTATCGGTATCGAAGCCGACGCGTTAACCTTCACGATCAGTGACAATCTGCTGACGATGGCGCTGCGCTTCAATGAACAAGAGAAGATCGCGTGCATTTTGGTCGATGAAGCTCAGTTTCTTACAGAGTCGCAGGTGCGACAACTCAGTGACCTGTGTGATGATCACAATATTCCGGTGCTCGCGTATGGGCTGCGTACGGATTTTCGCGGTGAGCTATTTGAGGGAAGTCAACATTTGTTGGCATGGGCCGACAGNTTGGTTGAAGTCAAAACGATTTGTCACTGCGGAAGCAAGGCGACGATGGTGCTGAGAATCGATGCTGATGGGCGTGCGATTAAAGATGGACGGCAGGTGCAAATCGGCGGTAACGAACGCTACCTGTCGGTTTGTCGCCGCCATTTCAAAGCAGGTGTACCCAGTGCCGATTCAGAGCCACAAGGCAGCAGTTCCGAAGATCTGCTCTTTTGAAATCTTGCANTTGATGATTCATTGCTTGCGGCTGGCNATNAGCAGAACNCATCCCAGTCAATATGTNATGNACGCGTGATGTTCGCTTCAGGCACGATGNCTNGTNGTACTNAGGATTCAGATTCCAGCAGTCCGATGACCGCCCATGCGGTTCCCCAGTAATTTGATGTGGGTGTTGGCTTGTTGCGGGTTGTTTTTTTGGTGCCCGGTACCTTCCACGATCCATCTGATGATTGGCTGGTTGTCAGAAAAGAAATCGCTTTGGAAATCGCGATCTTATTTTTGTTGGCATCGTGGCGACTCAATGCATAAATAGCCATGCCGGTCGCCAGCGCATCGCTAGGCTCCGCTGTCAGCCAGCCCCAGCCNCCNTCAGGCTGCTGTTTTTCGATCAGGGNATCACAAAGAGTACTCGNATTCATCTCCTGCCGTTTCTCTGCCAGCAGCAAGTGTACTACCCACCATTCGGTTGACGCTGGGTTTGTATTTTGAATGGCTGCGAGTGCCAAAAGCTCCCGGTCGGCTGTTGTCTGATAGCTGTCGAGAGCTAGCAGAGTCCACGCAGTAGTGACCTGCGTTGTTTCCTCAAGCGAGCGTTTCTGAGCAGGAAGTTGTCCGCATGGTTTCCATNCACCCTGCCCTTGTTGATTTTTGACAAGAGCCTCGACAAACATTTTTCGCCAAGCTGTGGAGCCGTGTTTTTCAACAATCGCAATTTGAGTGGAGGCTCTGTCGTTAGCATGTTGGACAGAAGCTTTGCCAGCGGCAACTCGAGGGCTGTCAGGTATGCCAAGCAATAATGCGTTGAGTGTGTCAATGTTCGCCGCCAGCGTTGGNGCGACTTTCATGTCAGGCTTCTGGGCNGGTTTGACGAAGTTTTGGACCTCTGTCGACCATGCTGCCCACTTTTTCAGGCGGGGTCGATTGATCGGATAGCCCCGCGTTTCAGCTGCAGACAAGCTCCACAACATGAACGGAACTTGGTGGCAAGAGACACATTGCCGTTTCTCGATCCAAGCCTCTCCGGCACGCTCAAGATAGGGGATAGCTCGCTTCACCGTTTCTTTAACGGTATGGGCTCCCTCAGACGCTGCCTTGGATGCGGACTCAGAGTTTTCGGTCCCACTANTTTTGGGTCCAGAGTCTGTGTGCTCGAGGNCGTCAGGACCATACTCNGCTGCCGCGATGAATTGACTCGTTGCAATCAACGAAACCAATAGCATCGCNGTCAGACTTACCAAGGCAGCAGGACGTTTTCGCATAACAGCGAATTACTCAACAGCAGTTTCGGCTTGGCCCTGTGGTTCGCCAAGCAGTTCCTTGAGCAGTCGATTCAGCTCTTGGCCGCGGGCACTCAGTGAAACCACTTTTCCTTCTTTGTCGACCAGAATCGCAGTTGGAATACCGGAGACTCCGTAGTACTGCACAAGTGGGTTATTCCATCCCTGCTCGCCTTCTTTCATGCTGAACAGGTTTGGCCAATCGAGGTCTTCCTGNGCAACGTATTTATCACAGGCATCCAAGGTGTTGTCGAGATTGATACCAACAATCGCGAAGCCCTGTTCACCGTAAAGTGCAAGTTGCTCTTTCATGTTGGGAACTTCTCTTCGGCAAGGGCCGCACCAGCTGGCCCAGAAGTCAACNAGCACAGTCTTGCCACGGTAGGAAGCCCAGTCNAACTCTTCGCCTGTNGTGGTGGTTCCTGTGATNACCATNTCNTTGCCCATCAGACGCATGCGACGTGCAGCTCCGCGGGTGTTTTCGGCTCGTGATTTGATCGCTTCGTCTTTGGACGCAAGCATCATGTCAGCAAGCTGGTCGTAGAAAGAGGCGGCCAACTCAGCATTGGAGGACAATGAACGTGCCAAGGTATTTCCAAGTGAGAAGCTTTCGCGATCGATGCCATTGTCACCGACCATTTTTTTGAACTCGCCGATAACCTCTTTCTGTTCGGCTTCTGTGCCTCTTCCGGCGTTCGCAATTTTGCTTTTGAACGCTTCCATCTTGCCAAGGCGNGCCAATGTCGGGTTGGAGCTTGTTTCCAGCTCTTTCATCAAGTTGGACATTTTGACTTTCATGGCAGGATTCATCCGACTCAGGAACGTCAGTGCAGCAATCTCTTCGCGGACAGCCGCGACCTGCATTGGCTCAGGTACGTCTTTGAGCTTNCGGATGGCTTCGGCACCAGCGACAGCAGCAGTGGCTGCTTTGGTGACCGTTTCCATGGTTCGGCCCCGATTTTGTTTCGCATTAGCGATGAATTTCATCAGCTCTTCCGCGGTGGCACCCTCAGGAACCGTAAATGGATCAGCTCCCTGCTCCGCTTCCGCGGGGGCTTGGGCAGCTGCGGGAGCTTGTGCCATTGCTTGAGGTGTGAGTAGNAGAAGACCGATCAATGCAATGAAATTGACGCGAATCAAGTTGCGGCGCCGTTTGGGCTGGAGTGCCATGTTTTTTCTTTGGGCAGGAAGTTAGGTAGGGTCCGGCAGGAACGACATCCTGCCCGCGTACGACCGAACTTGAAGTTTAGCGGTCATTGCGGCGGGATACAAACCACCCGATTCAATAGCGGGCTTTTTTCAGTAGAATTCCTGCTCGTTCAGCCGCAGGTATCATGTTCCAAATAGGAACTTTTGGCTCGGCAGGTTATGCCCCGGGGCAAACCCTCATGGGTCGTTCGTAATCGTCCTCGGGTACCGGGGTATCACCGGGATGGAGATTCATCGCTGGAGGCTTTCGTTTCATTGCTTCTGCCTCGTTCGAGTGCGATGAAATCGAGGTTTTTAGATATTCGTTTTTACCAATGCACCGAACGCTGCGCCAGACTGAGTGCCATTTCTGCCTGCTGACAGAAATGGGGCGAGGGCAGACTCTATGCGACAGAAGGGCACGCTATCGCAATCGTCAAACAGTCACTGCATGGATGGTGCAATTTTGAGCCGTGTCGGTTTTTTAACCTTGGGCGTTTTGCCGAACGAAACGCCGTTGCCACCACGTAAGTCTCTGGTATCGAAACGTTTCTTACTTTGAGTCTATGGCTCAACAGAGTTGGAATGAGCTGATCAGCACTTTTTGCCGGGCTCAGGTTTTTTGCCAGAAGCCTCGTTACCAGACGCCTCGTTACCAGACGCATAGATCGCTGGGTTCAGTGTCGGATCGTTGTACATCTTGAGTTGTCGATAGACCTTGTGCTGCTTCGCACCTGAGAAGAGGTCGTTGAGCAGTTGCTGCAGTGACAAAGAAAGGTCACGTTGCTGCTGTTCGCACAAATTGATTCGCTGGAGAACTTTTTGGCGATGTTTTGAATCCAAGTCCGGGCGTTCTTGTTGTTCTCGGTAGTGGTACAGGCGAAGGGCCATGATCGACAATCGGTCGATCACACTTCCGGCAGTCTCGGTATTGATGGGCGCGTCTTCAGCCCTTTCAATGTCCGCCTCGTTGATGAGTTTTGAAATCTCATCATCGATCTTTTCAATCAGATCGTTTCGGCTCTGATTTAGTTTGTCGATTTCGCGTTTGACGCGGGCTATGTCTCCAGCTGTGGCATCAGGGCTTCGGCAGATGTCCTCTTGATGCCACAGTCGGTAGTTGCACTCATGTTGCTCGCAAATCAGCTCGCTGATTCCATGATATGGATTTTCAATGGGTTGCTGATGCCAAGCTGCAACGCACTCCGTTTGGAGCTGCGTCAGTTCTTGCGCCGAGGGGAATGAGTGGGAGGTCACNGTNGATCAGACCTCTTTTTCGTCAATCCAGTTCATCATGCGACGCAATCCGAGGCCGATTTGCTCGACACCNTGTTGGCGTTCNCGNCGTCGTGTAGCCTTGAANAANGGTGCCCCNGCTCGATTCTCGGAAATCCATTTGCGGGCAAACTCACCACACTGAATCTCATTGAGAATTCGTTTCATCTCCGCTTTGGTTTCATCGGTGATGATTCGTGGGCCACTGACGTAGTCGCCATACTCAGCCGTGTTGCTGATGCTGTAACGCATGTAGCTGAGCCCACCTTCGTACAACAGGTCGACGATTAGCTTCAATTCGTGCATGCATTCAAAATAAGCCATTTCTGGCTGGTAACCAGCTTCGACGAGCGTTTCGAATCCAGCTTTGACCAGTTCGCTGACGCCGCCGCAGAGGACGACTTGCTCACCGAACAAATCAGTTTCGGTTTCCTCTGCAAAGCTTGTTTCGATCACTCCACCTCGAGTTCCGCCGATGCCTTTGGCGTAGGCGAGGCCAATTTGTTTGGTGGATTCAGCAGCACCGTCACCCATTGCGATCAAGCAGGGGACACCACCGCCCTTTTCGTATTCGCTGCGTACGAGGTGGCCTGGTCCTTTCGGTGCGACCAATAATGTGTCAATGCCAGACGGTGCTTCGATCTGACCAAAATGAACGTTGAAGCCGTGCGAGCACATCAGCACGTTTCCGGGCGAAAGGTTGTCTCTGATCTCGCTTCGGAAGATATCACCCTGCACTTCATCTGGAAGCAGAATGTTGATGACATCAGCAGCTTTGGTTGCATCAGCCAAAGACATTGGTTCGAAACCGTGCGAGACAGCCAAATCGTAGTTGGCTGATCCNGCCCGCTGGCCAATCACGACATTGCAACCGCTGTCGCGGAGGTTTTGTGCTTGAGCATGACCTTGGGAACCATAGCCAAGAATGGCTACCGTTTTACCCTTCANGTGGGAAAGGTCNGCATCGTTTTCGTAGTAGATCGTAGCAGCCATTTTGTTCTGTACTTTCAAAAAGGAGGGGCTTGTTTCTGTGACACAACCTGTTCGCCTGATGACAAAAAAGGTTGGCACTTTGGTTTGGTTGCCGGTCAGCGATCAGTCGTGACCGTGAATCAACGTTTCAGCAGTGTCGCTGTTCGAGGAAAATGACCTCGATTGATTCCCTTGCGGGTGGGCACGGCAATGGAGGCTGCTGTGACCATATCTTCTGATCAGGAAACAGCTCGGTTGTCAGACCGGATGCACGCTTGTTGGTCACCGGCGCTGCGGACCATCGCGATGCGACCAGTGCGGACTAGGTCACTGATTCCATACGGACGCATGCGTTCGATGAAGGCTTGGACTTTGTTCTCACGGCCGCTGATCTCGACCATGATTTCTTCTGGTCCGACATCCACGATCTTACCGCGGAAAATATCCACCAGTTCCCGGATTTCACTCCGGGTATTACCCGCAGGTGCCTTGACCTTCATCAACAGCAGATCACGTTCCACGTAATCCTGGCTGCTTACGTCAACAACCTGTACAACGGTAACGATCTTTTCCAATTGCTTGCCGACTTGTTCCAAAACTGAGTCGTCACCGACAACGACAAACGTCATTCGTGACAAGTGAGCGTCTTCAGTTTCACCGACTGCCAAGGAGTCGATGTTGTAGCCACGCGAGGCGAGCATGCCAGAAATATGGGCAAGTACCCCGGGCACGTTCTGCACAAGTGCTGAGAGAACGTGTCGCTGGACGGTGTTGGGCATCGAAAAAGCCGAGATTTTGTAATGGGTTGGTTGGAATATCGGGTTGGCAAGCCAACCACCAGGAAGCATCATAATTTTGGGGCTTAAATCCAGCAAGGGTAGCGATTTGCGACCACTTGAGGCCCCGCGGTAAAATCAGAATGCCGGCGGCTAGTTTAGGACCTCTGGATTCCTCATCAACAGGCTGTGAGGGTAAAGAACCTGACTATCCAAGCATGCCTGATTCACCCAGTTAAACATCCCCGTTGTACGGATTGTGTGGTCTGAGCTGGACACAGGTGGCCCAAAAGAGCGATGCTCACGGTTTGGGTATGATGGCAACGACACTGAAAACACTGTCAATGTTCGCGATGAACTGAGCGACGAGTACGATCCTTCAATAATTGATGCCCTGGCTCAGTACCCCACCGGGAAGGTTGCTGGCGTGGTTTCATGCCCTATCTGACTGCTGCAGTCATTGCTCGATCGAGAAAATTTTGCATGGCATTTCGAATTGAACTACCGGCTTACCGCGGACCGCTCGATCTGCTGCTGTATTTGGTGCGCCGTCACGAAGTCAGTATCACTGAAATGTCCCTCGCTGCCTTGGTCAATCAGTATTTGGAATACATCGACATTCTGAAAGAGCTTGATTTGGGTGATGTTGGCGAGTTCATCGATTTGGCCAGTACTTTGGTCGAGCTCAAGAGTCAGGCCGTACTACCAAAGATTGTCGAAGATAACGCGGAAGAGGAAATCACAGACCCTCAGACCGAATTGGTCGAGCGATTGTTGCAGTACAAGGAAATCCGCGATGCTGCGGCGATTCTTGACGAAATGGGCTCGAAGTGGCAGCAACGCTACGAACGAATGTCTGACGATCTGCCCACTCGACGAGTTGATCCCGGTGACCAACCGCTGGTTGATTTGGAAATCTGGGACTTGGTCAGCGCGTTTGGAAGAATCATGCGTGAGGCCGGCGGACCACCTCAGGCGGAGGTGATCTACGATGACACACCGATTCATGTGTACATGCAGCAGATTCATCATCGACTACATGATTCAGATCGTTTGCCTTTGATGGATTTCGTTGATGGAGGAATTCACAAGTCTTCTTTGATTGGCTGGTTTTTAGCGACGCTTGAATTGACCCGGCATCACGGGGCTGCGGTCGAGCAGGATGTGCACGGGGATATTTTTGTCGTTCGCACAGATGACTACTCCAGCAACCTGAATGTCAATGAAGTTGATAACTACGGCGCAGAAGAATTCGAAGCTTCCAATATGCCCGGCAGGCCTCGCTGAGTGAATTCATCTGGTTTTCTCTCTCCGTTGGTGTTTTTGTCTCCACGTTTTTGATTTTGCAGCGACCTGGGAACTTCTGCTAATCAGAATAAATGGCGTCCGCAATCTTCCGCACGTTTCCTTGGCGGGGTTCTTTCAGTAACATTCCGGACAGTGAATACATCTTCTTGTGCCTGTAGTTGATCCATGGTCGAAAACGTTCCTTGTCTGAAGCACTCACACGATGGTCTTACCATCGAGGGCTNTTCTCGCGCTGCTGNGCAGACTTGTTGGCGGGNCAATGAATTGAAATTGCTGTTNGATGTGGGNGTNCAGCCTTGGGATTTCATGGGCACACCGACCCTGTTTATNTCGCATGCCCATCTGGACCACATCGCNGCCCTNCCTGCGTACGTNTCGCGACGGCGGATGATGAAGATGGATCCNCCGGTGATCTACTTACCNGATTCGGCNGTCGATACAGCNTGGGACATGCTCCAGAATTTCAGGAGACTCGATCGAGGTGCAATGCCATGCGAATTGGTTGGCTTGTTGCCCGGGGACGAAACCGATATCAGCCGTGAATATGTTGTGACAGCTCTGCCCACCCGACATACCATTGATTCTGTCGGTTTTGTGGTCCATCATCGACGTCACAAGCTCAAACCCGAGTTTCTGGATTTGAGCGGCCCGGAAATTCGAGATCTGAAAAACTCCGGCACTGATGTGACCACGGAGATGCGTGTACCCATTGTTGCCTACACAGGTGATACCAATCCAAGAGGCCTCGATGAGAATCCGGTGTTTTACGACGCCAAAATTCTCATCACTGAAATGACCTTCGTTGCGCCTGAACATCGTAAGGAAAAAATCCACAAGCATGGTCACATGCACATTGATGATTACCGTCAACGTGCGGAACGTTTCAATAATGAACTCATCATCGCTGCCCATCTCAGCACTCGCTACAACGTTGCTCAGGTGAAACGATTCGTGCAAAAAGCTTTGCCGGATGGTTTGGGTGGACGCTTGAAGCTCTGGTTGTGATGCACGTGGGCATGGAATCTTGGCCCGTGCCTCGAGCAGCTTACATTCATGTGCCGTTTTGCCGTCACAAGTGCGGCTATTGCAACTTCAGTGTTGTGGCCGATCGAGATGACTTGATCGATCGCTATCTCAAGGTAATTGATCTCGAATTGTGTCACTTGGATTGTCCAGCGATCGACACTCTGTTCGTAGGTGGAGGAACGCCCACGCATTTTGATGTTGACCAGTTACAAAGGTTTCTGAACATCGTGCGGGAACGTTTTCAATTATCGGGAAGTTGCGAATGGTCGATGGAAGCCAACCCGGAAGACATCTCTCGTGATAAAGTGGCAATGCTTTACGGTCATGGAGTGAACCGGATCAGTCTCGGCGTTCAATCTTTCAATGTCGACAAGTTGAGGATGCTCGAGAGAGGGCACTCCCCTGAGAATGCGGTCAATGCAGTTCATGCGGTTGCGGAGTTGATCGACAACGTTTCCATCGACCTGATCTTTGCTGCACCCGGCGAAACTCTTGCAGATTGGCAACGCGATTTGGAAGTGGCGAGTACTCTGCCGTTGAAACACGTTTCGACCTATGCGTTGACCTTTGAAAAAGGTACTGCTTTTTGGTCCAGGAGAGCTCGCGGTGGCTTGTCTTCCGCGAGTGAAAGCTGTGAAGTTGATATGTATCAGGTTGCGCGGCAAGAATTGTCTGGTGCAGGATTTAAACATTACGAAATTTCGAGTTTCGCAAGGTCAGGTTCGCAGTGCCAGCACAACTTGGCTTATTGGGAAGGTCGCGGCTGGTATGCAGCTGGTCCGGGAGCAGCACGGTTTGTCGACGGTCGGAGGGAAGTGAATCATAGGAGTACGACGACTTATCTGCGACGCATGGAGTCAGCGAAAAGTCCGACGGCAGAGCAGGAGGCGGTGACTCGCGAGCAGTATGCACGCGAGAGAGCAGCGTTTGGTGTAAGGCTGATCGATGGGATTGATCTTGAGGTGTTGGAATCTGAGACAGGAGTTCCGCTGCGAGCGATTTGTCGTGATGCAATCAATCGGTCATTGGGTGAAGGCCTGTTGTTAAAACCAGCACCATCTTGGATCAAGCTCTCTGAGCGGGGAATCTTATTTGCCGATACCGTTGCGTCTCGGTTGTTGGGCTAATAAGCCACTGTTGTTTGCTGGTGATTCGCCAGAATTTGAATCAGTAGGCTTATGACAGGCGTGTGTCTTGGTTCACTGTCCTCAGCAGGAGGCAGTGGATCACTTTTTGCTTTTTTTGGGGTGGGTAATCGCTCATGTTCTAGCTCGCGGTGCACGTTCTATTTGATTGTTCGCGAACCTCCGTGGAAGTCACGCGTGTTGTATCTGTATCTGTATCTGTATCTGTATTTGGTTGATCCACCTCAGTCTCGTGGGCGGCCTCCTGTCGCAAAGTTAGGAAAGTGTTTTTCGACAAATTCCGATGTGAGGCGGGCAATGATTCGGTCCGGTTGCAGAAAGTGCAAACGTAACGTNCAAGTNCACCCCGTAAACATCAGAGTTGCTCTTGCTTTGTCACAGGTACTGGTTGACGTTTGATCGGTGCTGACCAAATGAGATCACCTTTCGGATTCTTCACTCTCGATTTTTCCGACTGGAGTATCCAGTTGATCGATTCAGGGGTCAACGATGCTGAGACGTTTAGACGACTCTACTGGCTGAGATGTTTCAGTTGATTCAAAACATCAGTTTGCGTGTTCGCCAGATTGTGGGCCTCATGCGGATCATTACTTAAATCAAACAGCATGTCATTCTGGCCTGGTTGCTGAACCCACNNCCAGTCGCCCTGTCGAACTGCTTTCCAGGACTTGCGTTGCAGACTTTCGTGATTTCCTGTTTTCCAGATGAAGGTTCGGGTTGTGTCTGTGCTTTTCCCAAGAAGCGTGGGCAATATCGAAATTCCANCGGTGCTTTCTTTCTTAAAGCCNGTCAGTTCTGAAAATGTTGCGTGAATGTCGATCGCTCCCCAAGGTTGGTCAGAGACGGAATCAGCCTTGATTTTGCCGGGCCATNTCACAATGCAGGGAACTCGGATGCCNCCTTCAAACAGAGTCGCTTTTCCTCCTCGGAAAGGCAGGTTGGAACCTCCGTATTTAGGGTCGCCACCGTGATCTGTCATGAAGATCACGAGTGTGTTCTCCGTCATGCCAAGTTGGTCCACTTNGTTTAAAAGCTTGCCAATGCTTTGGTCCATGCCAATTACTTTTGCTGCAAATGATCTTCGTAATGGGTCTTTAATGTTCGCAACCTTTTTAAGGTCATCAGGTTTGGGTTGCATGATGTTTTCGGCGGCTTGTTTGTCTTCGTTCCAGCCTTTTCCAAAATGAGGTGCGTTGTAGGCGATGTGAAGATACAGCGGTCTATTGCCTGCTCGCGGTTGATTGAGGATTTGTATTGCTTCATCCGTAATCACATCGGTCGCGTAGTCTTTAGTGTCAACTAGTTTTCGGTCCCGATACCAGTCTGGACGGTTTCCATACCTCAGNGTGAAAAAATCTACACATCCTCCGGTGTGCCCGAAAAAAGANTCGAATCCGTGTTGTGTAGGCCAGAATTCTTTCGCTCCATGCCCAAGATGCCACTTGCCTACCAAGGCTGTTTGGTATCCCACTTTTTTTAGGTGCTCTACATAAGTTGATTCGTGTTCCCGTATGCCGCGTTCTTGATCACGTTCCTCTAAAAACATCAAGGCTCCCAANAGATTGTCATGAGAACGNTGNGGNTATCGACCNGTTAAAAGGCCGTACCTCGAAGGAGTGCAAATGCTGCTTGCGGCATAGAACTGCGTGAATCGCATNCCCTCTGATGCCATTTGGTCAATTGCAGGAGTTGGGATTTCGCTCCCGTAGCAACCGATGTCATGCATGCCCTGGTCATCGCTGAAAATCACAATGATGTTTGGNAAGGTCTGGTNTGATTGCGCGTGGCAGGCAGTTGAATCNAACGGCGACAGTAGTGGGAACTTGATGCAGAGAAGGANCAGGNNTGTCCNCCACGTCCAGTTGCCCAGAGGCTTGTGGGGAATGGAGATNTNGGTGCGGGGGAAATTAGGCATTCGTNTGTGCGTGGTGGGAGTTTCACGGTCCTGTTTGGTGGATNTTCAAGTTTTAACGATTGAATAGAAAAGTTCAACTTTTAGGTTTGCGTCGTCGATAACGNTTGTGTTCACGCACGATCAATCACGGGGGATTAATGATCATGTCNTTGGCNTATCGAATTGGGTTCGCATCGCTTTTTGCGGCCCTCATCAGTTTTACTGGCTGCTGTACGCGGCCNATGATTTGTCCCAATGGAGCCGGTGGGCCTCTTGCATTTGGNAGCACTTGTGGGGGATGTGATCAGTGCGATGGTTGCGGCGAACTCTACGTTGATCCTTGGATCAACCATCCAGCAGAGCGATGTGATCCCTGCGATGGCTGTGGAAACTACAACGGGCAATCCTGTGGTCAGTGCCGATCTGTATTCGGCGGGTTTCCAAGTTTGTGGGGTTATCGGTCCACTCCTCTTGGGTGCGATGGATGCGGTGTTGCGGGGTGTGCTGGAGGTTGTGATCAGGGNNACTCTGNATGTGACTCCTGCGACGGNGGCTGCNCGGGATGCCAAGGNGAAACGNTGGACGTTCAGCCGATGGAAGTCCCTCAATCGGATGGNCAGGTGATGCGAATTGTGGAGCCGACTCCNGCAGGTAGAGTGATTNTGGCCCAACCATCGGACTCGCGTTATCNGCCTCATCAATCTCGTGAAATNTTCCGTGACCGCCAGAATGTTNCAANTGGCGATGAAGAGTCGTTTGAGTATTGAGTGCTGTTCTTGATTAANTGTTTCGACCAACGAGGTTCTGGCAATCGCTGACCTTGATCGTCCGAATCAAGGTTGGTGTTTTTTTCAGCCACCCCAGTGTCGTTGCAATTCAGACGTCGGCTCAAATTCTGGATTCTGGCTGCATTCGCTTCAGAAATTTAGGCACCTCGATTGAAGCTGGGCCACGGATCGTTTCAGTGAACGCTTCTGACTGTGGTGTCGCGTCGAGGTTGATTTCGACGCGTCGACAATTCAGTGGTGTTTGCTGAACAATACCGGCCGCGGGGTAGACAACGGCTGAGGTTCCNACNGCAAGAAANAGGTCAGCATTCTGGGCTGCCTTTTGTATCTTTTCCATTCCAAGCGGCATTTCGCCAAACCAGACCACATTCGGTCTNAAACTGCCGCGGCGTGATGGCGTNTCCGGGTCTGGAGTGCTTGGNGTGAGATCTTCNCACCATGGGATCACCTTATCCGTTTCGGTGCATCTGGCTTCCATGAGTTGCCCATGCATGGGCAGGATGTTCTGGCTGCCAGCAACGAAGTGTAAGTTGTCGACGTTTTGAGTGATCAGCAGAAAGTCATCATCGTGGTTTGCTTCATATTCTGCTAAAGCGACGTGTGCAGCATTGGGCCGGACGTGTTCTTGGAGCAGATGCCGCCGACGTGCATTGTAAAATTTGTGAACGAGTTCAGGATTCTGCTGAAAGGCTGTGGGGGTCGCTACCTCCTCNACGCGGTGGCCTTCCCAAAGTCCATCTGTGCCACGAAATGTTGGGATGCCAGACTCTGCGGAGATGCCCGCGCCGGTTAGCACTACTACTTTCACAGCAAGAATGCTCCCTGAAGAAGGCACATGATAGAATGGAAGTCGCTTTTAGTTGTTGAAGCTTTGTAGTGTAAAGTTTTCTGTGTCGATCTGCAGCCAGCATGGGACCCGTATTTTGACTGCATTTATTTCCTTGCGAAAATGTTTAAGAAAGTTTTGACCCGCTGCATTTGGTTTATTAGGATCGACCCGCAGCGTCGATTGTGTGTTGCGAAGCGAAAAAAATTACACGGAGGGAACGGTGCTATGCCAAAGCCCGTTGGAAGTGTGCCGGAGGCNGATCCGCTGTTCGTTGATCNNGNTGTTGCCCGTGGNGAAATCTANGGGTACGCGCTCTGGAAGTTCGGCGANGAGGGATGGCTGCTGGCGAAGGATTGTTCTCNNNCGGGAGCTGTGCCNGGNTTGCCGCCGTCCGCCCCAGGGTTTTTCTCAGGCCAGATAAGAGCGACAGCGAGTGTGCCGGAGTGAAGGTGATTCCTCTTCAATTTGAATTGAATCTCGAAGTGGCGTTTTTTACCTTTTGAAGATGTCGGTGGTTGCGTGGATGATGATGCAATGTTGACTGGCTGGAGTGTTCGGATTCTCCGTCGACACAGTATCTCCATCGATACAGTTATGTCTGTCGATAGAGTCATTCAGGTCGGGGAGTCGTCCGGGTGTTCTGGACTCAGGATGACCCAAGCTTAAAGTGATTCCAGATATCGCAGCGTTTTTCTGCTGAATTCAAATGTGTCCATGCCAACAATCCGTTCAAAGTCGGCAATGCGGTCACGGCGTTGGTAGGTTTGGAATGGCCGGCGGCCAGCAGTCTCGTTGAGTAGTTTTGCAAACGCCTTGGGTTGGCGTTCTGNGAGATAAAACATCAGGGCCCATGCGACGGCGTAGCCCTCGTTAATCTGCTTTTCGTCCTTGAACATCATGTCATTGCTGACCAGATTCATCGCGGTCTGTACAAAGCGGCCGGCATCAGTTGCCAAGACCTTTTGACGCAGGTNCTGAAGACTTNCCNNNTTGACGCGGTCCGCGAGTTGTGNNNCTCCTCTGNNATCTGTCATTGCAGCANGCTCAAANATTTGGCCGATGCCCTCTGTNATCCNGCGTGGTGTGTCGTTGATNCGGCTANGNGCTNCNGAGTTGAATGCCGATTGGTGTGCTGCNTCNTGCCTGACAGNTGCCATGACTGAACTNGCTCGCGTTNCGTCNTGTGTCATCACGCGGTAGCTGTTGACTGAATACAGACCTGNGACACGCCCAACATCGATATCCAGNCGGTCAANCTNATGTNGNATGCCNGATTCGTCAGGNAACACGACAGCGACCATGGNNAAANNGCCACNGCGGATTTTTACGCAACGTCGGGTCATGTAACTGGTACAAGGAGCGATGGGATTGCTCAAATAGTTTCGGCCACCNATCACCCCGTCCTTGGGGTTGGACCANCAAGAAGTNCTTGGTTGCAAGTTTTTGGTAATCAGGTCCAAATTCGCTTTGTAGTNGATNGCGTGTTTCGGCGGCTGGAGCAGCNGCNAATACTTCCTTCTCGATNCGTTGCCAGTTTGATTCTGGGGNCCTTGGGTCGAGTGAGTGGATCCAGCTATCACGTCCCAAGATGATTAGCTCATGGGCNAGNTCAACNAGGAGGATGCCTTTNTGCANTTTTCCATAGGCAGAAAACTCANCCACTCCGGTCGTTTGTGCATCACAAAACCGGTGGGAGAAGCCNCACACTATCGGTGGGAGAAGCTGATCAGCAGAAAAACTGTTACCATCTCGCGAATAGCGGGGAGGTTGGACTGTATGAAAATGTATCTTGGAAAATTCACTTTGGTTCCTCAGATACCGTAAGGCTAGGTTAAAATTCAGGGCCTCCGGGGCAGGTCCCGGGTCACACTTCGATCCCTCGCCTTCCGGGTATCATTCCATGCGAGTTGTTTGGTTCATGAGGACCTTAATGGCCATCCACACGCGACTTCAGTGCAGTTTTTGGAGAATGGGCTTCAAGCTATCCCCGCTGGCTGTGGTTCTGTTTGTCCCATTAACTGTTCCTCAGGCGTTGGTGACCCAATGTCTTGCCCAAGATGGATCGCAGGATGCGAGGCAGAGCGATGCGGACCGCGGTGAGTCCGATGCAAAGAAACCTGATGCCGAAACTGAAGCTGCGCGTCGGGCGTTCAGGGGGGATGTGCTTGAGTGGATCGATGAACTCGATTCGCCAACCTTGCGAGTTCGTAAGGAAGCGGAACGATCTTTGATCCTTGCAGGTCCTGACGCATTAGAGTATTTGCCACGAGAGGATGCTGTGGTTTCGATAGAAAAGTCGGAACGGCTCGAGCGAGTTCGCAAGGCTTTGAAGGCGGATCGTGCGAAGGCCGACGTTGATACAAAGTCGACTCGGATCAAACTTGATAAGGTGACGAACTTGGGTGATGCGTTGGCTGCGATCAGCCTTGCTAGTGGAATTCAGTTTGAGCACGACGCCGATGTATCAATACCTGTAAATTCTGTTGCAGCCCCGCTCGCTTTTTGGCACGCAGTTGACATCGTTTTGGATCAGGCGAAACTTGACATCAACTTCTATGGTGGTGACAGTGAGACGCTAAGATTGGATCCGCGGTCTGAGAAACGACCCTCACGTGTCGATTCCGCGGCGTATGTCGGTGTCTATCGGCTCGAGCCAACTTCCGTGGCGTCTCGTCGTAATCTGCGGCAGTCTGAGCTCAATCGCCTGAATGTGGTTGTTGAAGTCAGTTGGGAGCCACGCTTGACTCCCATTGGTCTGACCATTCCTGTTGCACAAATCTCTGGAAAGCTGGACGACGGCGCTACTCTGAAACCACAGGAATCAAGTCGGACGATTCCCGTTACAACCAATGCTGCAATTGCTTTCAGCGAAGTCTATTTTCCGCTGCAATTGCCAGCCGGGCAGCCTTCTAAAATCTCATCGTTATCAGGGATCATCAATGCTCTCTTGCCGGGTCCGAAAAAGTCGTTTGAAATTTCACTCGCTGAACCCAATGGCAAGCAGCAGATCGACGCGATGACAGTGCAGTTGGAATCGGTTCGTGTGGATGGTCCACTGCATGAGATACGGGTTGCCGTTGAACTTGATAAGGCTGGACGCGCGCTGGGAAGTCACCGTTCCTGGATCTTTGAGAACGAGGCTTACGTCCGACTGAAAGATGGCACAAAAGCAGAACACCTGGGTTTTGAAGTTTACCGACAAACCGAATCAGGTGTTGGTGTTGCTTACCGTTTTGATCTTGGAGATGACGCTGATGAGTCGACGTTCGTGTATCGGTCGCCGACGTCTATCATTCCCAATAAAGTGCCATTTGTAATACAGGACATTCCACTGCCGTGAATAAACTTGTTGTGTGCGGACTGCTCTTTTGCGTTCTATGGTTTTCTGCCGTTCCTTGTTTGGCTGCTGGTGATGATCTGGAGCCAAGGGATCCCATCGCGGCCATTGATGGCGAGCCGGTGTTTTTTGGTGAATTAAATCTGGCGCTGACGGAACGTCTGCAGGCCAAAGATTTGCAGCGTGTTGGAGCCGAAGCCCGTCGGGCGACTGCAGCTCTGATTGTTCAGCGACATCTGGCGATGAAGTCACTTGAGGTGAAAGGTGGGGCGACGCTTGAAGCTATGCTGAAACGTCAAATTGAGACGCTGGCATCAGACTTGAAGCGTCGCGGAAGCAGCCTTCAGAAGCAGGCATCTGATCGGATGGCTGATGAAAAATCACTCGTCACTGACCTGCGTTGGAAACTGGCGTGGGGACAATATCTGAAAAGCCGTTTGAATGACGCAAATCTTAAAAAGTTCTTTAATCTTCATCGTGATCAGTATGCAGGTGGAGGTTGGGAAGTTTCTCAGATATTCGTCAAAGCTGATAAGAGTGACGCGGCTTCGTTGCGTGCAACTTTAGTAAACGTCAATGAATTGGCAGATCAGATTCGCGTTAGCGAAGCACCGCAGCAAGCGTTTTACGATGCCGCAGTTGAGCATAGTGAGTCTGCATCAGCATCTGATGGCGGGAAAGTGGGCTGGGTTCAAAAGGATGGTGACTTACCAAGCAGTTTGATGACGGTCGTCAGGGAACTGAAGACGGGCGAAGTCAGCAAGGCAATTCAGAGTCCGTTGGGGATCCACTTGGTTTTCCTGCATCAGGTAGAGGCGGGTGATCTGCAATTTGAAGACTTGTCTGATCAATCCCAGTTGCGGCGTGACGCGGCCAATGCCCTGTTCGATTCTTTATTGCGTGAAAGATCGGAGGCAGAAGTCAGCTGGTTGGTGCGTGACCTGAAGCCTCCCGCCGACGTTAAGATGATTCCGGAGTGAGCGGGAATGCCGTGGAAGTGAAGCGGGATCGTTGAGGTGATGGAATATGACTCGGATCGTAATGCGTAGGTGTGTACGGAATGGTCGAAGGTTTTCTCCGCAAACGCTGGATGCCACGCCTCAATAAGGGAGAAGGGGTCAGCGTCCTTCTTGCCACGGCTTGGCTGTTTTTTCTTCTACTGGGATACTTTGTCATACGTCCCGTTCGTGAGACGCTTGGCAGTTTGGTTGATTCTGATGATCTTAAGCAGCTGTTTTACGCCTCGTTCTTGACCATGTTGGCGGCCGTGCCTGCTTATGGGTTTCTGGTGAATTCGCTGTCTCGTCGGTGGCTGGTGCGTGTGGTTTACCAAGCGTTCGCGCTGTGCCTCGTGGGTTTCTGGGTTTTTCTTCGGAGCGAGTCAGAGGTTGTTCAAGCATGGGCAGCGTGGGTCCTATTTGTCTGGATCAGCTTTTTTGGTGTTTTTGCAACCACGGTGTTTTGGAGCGTTCTTGCTGACCTGTTTTCAAGTCGTCAGGCAAAACGCCTGTTCGGATTCATTGCGGCCGGCGGAACGGTAGGAGCATTGGTTGGATCCTTGCTGACGAGCCAGTTGGCACAACTGCTGACGAAGGAGCAGTTCATGCTGCTGCCCATTGTTGTGATTGAATTGGGATTGCTCTGCGCTTGGATGCTCGAGAAGCAAGCCGCTGTGCTGACGCAAGCGGATAGTCAGTCGGGTGTAGTTGAAGTGGAAACAACTGTTCCACCTGCTCGTGGCGGTTGGTTGAGTGCTGTGACCCATGTTTTTCGGTCACGTTATCTGCAATTCATCTGCATCTTCATTTTCTTCGTGCAGTTTTGTGGCACGCAGATGTACTTTGAACAGGCGGCGATTGTAAAAGCGGCCTTACCTGAGGAATCTGACCGGACACAGCTATTTGCAAATATTGATCTTGCGACTCAGGTCTTAACGCTTGTGGCTCAGGTCTTTCTTGCAAGTTTTATCCTGCGGTTTGGTGGTGTTGCTGTTGCCCTCATGGTGCTGCCCGCAATCTATCTTTGTAGCTTCTCTGCACTCGCTTTCAATTCGAGTTTACAGGTGATGGTCGTAGCTGTCGTGATTGGTCGCTCAGCAGGTTACGGAATCACTGTCCCTGCTCGTGAGGTTCTTTTTACCGTGGTGAAGAGAGAGGATAAGTATAAATCCAAGGGTTTCATCGATACGGTGGTGCTGCGTGGTAGTGATGCTGCTTCCGCTTCCGCTTTCACTGGTCTCGAAGGATTGGGTTTGAGAGCTCTTAATCTTTGCTTGCTTCCAATCGTGGCGATTTGGCTTTTTGTGTCGTGGCGGTTGGGACGTTATCAAGAGGCATTAGCAGAGACTCAGGAAGCTACGACAAAAGAATAGCTATGACGGAGGAATTGGGGTTGGTTTGGCAGCCTGCACCTTGCTTGTGTGTGATCGAACGTGGCTGAATGATTTGTCAGCTTAGAAAGTTTACCGATGGATTTTTGAGAATGTGATGAATGTCAAAATTACTTTCAACGGACACATCGCTTGCGCACGATTTCAAGTTCCTCGGTAACGGCGACTTAAAATTCTTCAGCAAGCACGTCAAGCATTGAATTGAGATGCCGGTGGCTAACCATTCGAATATCGAGGCCGCTATGCTCATGCAGTC
>PAUV01000081.1 GCA_002712845.1 Rhodopirellula sp.
CGGGTGATGTCAGAGGCCCGCGCTGCAATCGAATCAGACCGATTCAACGACTTTTTAGCGGAGAAAAAGCGAGGGTGGGGCGAAGATCCGAAGAGCATTTCAGCCGTTTGAGTCGCCCAAGTCACTGCATGCTCTTCGCTGCAGTCTGCCGCCGGTGCCAGCGGCACGAGCCTGTCCAGCATTTTCCAAGGTGGCTAACCAACGCAGCAATACTGCTTACTGCACGGTTGCTTGTGAACGCGCCTAGTTGCCGGTGATGTAGCAAATGTAACGGCGATACCGAACAAACGCATGTTCAGTATTTTTGCCGGCGTCTGAGATCCCAAAATCGAGGCATGCAGTTGCAACAGCTGAATTCTCATCTATTCTCGAGTAGTGAGTTGCATCGGGGGACGTGGCTTGCGTTGAAAACCTTGTCACAACATCTTTTCCACCCACCTTTTTCCCCGAGACATAGAGGTACAACCAGTGAAGTGGGTAACATCTTTTGCCGTCGCAATCGCTTTCGCGATCACGGCAAACGGAATCAGCTATGCAGGCGATTGCAACTGCGATCCTTGCGTAACATCGGCAGATAACGCCGCTGAGACATCGGCAGGCTGCTGCAAAACGCGGACGGTCATGCGGTCGCAATACGTCACCGAAGTACGCGAAGTACCGGTCACGACGTACAAGAAAGAAGAACGCACTCGTACACGTGACGTGTGCAAACGGGTCGCCCGCGTTGAAACACGCGAGAAGACCTACACGGTCAACGTACCGGAAACTCGCACCAGGACAGAAAAGTACAACGTCAAAGTGTGTGTTCCGTACACCGAGGAACAGGAATACACCGTCATGGTTCCGGAGACTACGGAACATGAAGTGAGCTACGAGGTCTGTGTTCCCTACACCGAGGAAGTTGAACAGACCTACACGGTTTGTGTTCCCAAGACAGAACAGGTCGAGCAGAAGTACACCGTGATGGTGCCTTTTTGCGAAACCAAGTCTGTGACCTACACAGTCAACGTTCCGTACAGCGAGCAAGTAGAGCAAAGCTACACCGTGTGCGTGCCTGTGAGGAAAACACGTGAAGAGACCTACAAAGTATGCGTCCCTTACACTGAGCAGGTCGAGCAGACTTACCAAGTTCAGGTTCCTGTCAAATCAACCAAGCAGGTTACCTACCAAGTCGCAGTTCCCTACAAGGAAATGGTAACCCAGACTTACTGTGTCAAAGTTCCCTACACGGAGAAGCAGACCAAGACTTACAAGGTCAAAGTCCCCTATACCGAAGAAGTAGAGCAGTCTTACACGGTTTCGGTACCGTACACAGAAGACGTCGAGTCGACTTACACTGTCAAGGTTCCTTACACCGAAGAGGTCGAGCAGACTTATACGGTTCGCGTTCCTGTCACTGAGACCCACGAAGCAACTCGTACGGTCAGCAAGTGTGTCCCAGTGAAGACGATGAAGTCCGTCACAAAAGACAAAGGCGAGTACGTATGCGAGACAGTGGAGTGCCCCTCTGCAAATCCATGCTGCCCACCTAAGACGATCCAGAAAAAAGTCTGGGTTCCAAACTTGGTAACAGAAGAGGTCGAGTGCACGACCATGCAGCGTCAAGAAAGTGAAGTTCCTTACACTTACACGACGACCAGCTACAAGAACGAAGAGCGGACCCGAACTGTCTGCGTTCGTAAATGTCGAACTGAAGAGCGAACTCGAACTTGCAAGGTCACGAAGCACCGCAACGAAAATCGCACTCGCACCGTATGCGTGCCAAAGTGCCGAATTGAAGAGCGAACTCGTGAGTGCACGATCACCAAGTACCGCACTGAAACTCGCACCCGCGAAGTCCCAGTTTGCAAAACTCGCATGGAAACTCGAACTTGCGAGATTCCTGTCTGCACCATGAAATGCGAAACTCGTACTCGCATGGTTCCTGTTTGCAAAACACGAGTTGAAACTCGAAGTCGAACAGTACCTTACTGCGAAATGACCACTGAGACACGTACTCGAACAGTCTGTGTTCCAAAGTGCCGTCAAGAAGAGCGAACTCGCGAAGTGAAAGTGCAGAAATGCCGCGCCGAAGAGCGAACTCGAATGGTTCCTGTCACCACCATGGTGAAAGAGACACGTACGAGAAAGGTTCCTGTTTGCAAAACACGAACGGAAACTCGCACCCGCATGGTGCAGAAAACCACGTGCAAGCCGGAGACCCGCACTCGCACCGTGAATAAGAGCCGCATGGAAACAGAAGAGCGTTCCCGTGAAGTTTCTTACACCGTTTGCGTGCCAGAAGAGCGAACTCGCTCCTACGACGTGACTGTCTATGACAACGTCACCGAACAAGTTTCTGAGTCATACACCGTATGCGTGCCAGTGAAATCCACAAAGGAGATCAAGGTACGAGTTTGTCACAAAGTCCCAGTGACTGTCGACTGCTGCGGAAACGTTGTGAAAGAGGCTGCTGCAGAAGCTACGGAAGCAGCTCCTCCAGCACCTGCGGCTGATAAAGCTGCTGACAAATCTGGCGACGAGGCATAAGCCGCGTCCCAAAGCATTGAAGAGTCTCCATGGACTACACGTCTCGTGGACGTGGAAAAGAGAAAGCCTCGCCGCATGAATTTGCGACGAGGCTTTCCTCATGCTATCGCAAATTTTTCGATGGTGAGGGGCGACGCACTTCCTGCCATCGCCAATCTGAAGTCAGACCGACTTCTCTTTCCGAGCAACCTCGATCTGCTCGAAGGTATAAAGTTTGCCTTTCCCAGCTCCAGGGCAAGCCTCGCAAGTTTCTTTCCAGTCCTTCTTCTTCTTGATGGTCGAATCCCAAAACGGCCAAGTGCGACACTGAATGGGCCGCGTCTCATAGACGGTACACTTTCGCGTGTCAGGATCCAGAAGAATGCAATCACCGTCGGGATACTCTAATAAGCTCTTGTCATACCCCAGGTCTCGTACGAATTTGTGTTCGAAGGCATCCACTGACATTTTCATCGCGTCAGCCATGGCTGAAATCTCGGCTTCATCGACCCACACGTAGCCGGGCTCACCACTGCAGCATGCTCCACACTGCGTGCACTCAAATCGCAACCCTTCTGAGTACCACGCTTGCTGGTCCTTTGATCGCCGCTGGGGAGCCCAGGAGGACTGCTCATCACCCCCAGCCTGCTGCTCTGTGTCGCGACTGGGTGCGTTGTCACTGGGTGCGTTGTCACTGGGTGCGTTGTCACTGGGCGAGTGGCCATTGGGCTCGTTGTCTCGCGGGGTCTCGTTCTCAGCCATGTCTGCAAATACGTCTCAATCGGGATGAAGTGTTCGAGCAACCTGCCCGACTGCCGCGACTGCACTCGCAATCTCCTCCGCAGTCGTGGTGTGACCAGCACTGATTCGGAGTGTACCCTCTGGCTCGCTACCCAAGTAACCATGGATCAATGCTGCACAATGCCACCCCGCCCGTGCTTCCACACCGAATTCGGCATCCAAAATCGCGGCAGCATCGCTGGGTGAAAGATCGTCAATCAAAATACTGGCAGTCGCCAACGCTCCCGGCTGGCCAAAAACACGAACGTGGGGCAACTCCGCCAGCCCTTCGTGCATCAAACGAGCCAGTTCACAGTTGATCTGTCCCCTCCGCTCAACACCCTCCTCTCGCAATTCTCTCAGCGCTGCCGCCCAACCTGCCAATGCGTGAACATTCAAATTTCCCGCCTCCAGCTTGGTGGGCATGCCAGATGGCATTGCCAGAGACTCACTGCGACTCCCGGTCCCACCTTGAAACAGTGGCAGGATTTCATCGTGTATCTTTGGTTCGACGTACAGAAATGCTGTCCCAAGTGGTCCCGCTGATGCCTTGTGTCCTGGCGCGGCTAAAAGATCAATACCGACGCTCACGTCAATCTGACGTACTCCAAACGTCTGTGCGGCATCAACCAACAGATTCCCACTACAGTGCCTCATTCCTTCCGCGACGGCCTCTACAGGCTGAATCGCCCCAGTCACATTACTGGCATGGGTCAGTGCCACCAGTTTCGTGGCACTGGTGATAGCCGACAACATGTGTTCTGCATCGACGACCCCCTGCTGATCCACTGGCACGATCGTCAATTCGATTTTTTGTTGTTCGTGTAAATCATGAAGTGGCCTTAAAACACTGTTGTGCTCCGCGGCAGACACAACGGCATGATCTCCTTTTCGCAACAAACCATGAATGGCCGCATTCAATGCAGTGGTTCCATTACTGTGGAAAGAAATACAACTGGAGTCCGACGCGTGAATCAACGCAGCGACGTCGCGTCGAACCATCGACACGATGCCATCAGCCTCTGCTGCAGCTTGGTAAGCACCGCGTCCTGCAGCGGCACCACAAGACTGAATATATTGATTCATCGCATCAATAACGGCTCCTGACTTTGGCCAGGACGTTGCAGCATGATCCAGATAAATGCGAGGACGATTGCTCATTCGGAATCCCCACTGGCATCAAGATTCAAACCGGGGTGTACCCACTCTTCTTTTCCATCGCTATAGACTTCGCGTTTCCAGATGGGCACCTCTTTTTTCAAACGATTCATGACCCACTCCAATGCAGCAAAAGTCTCTGGACGATGTGAGCTGCTGCAACCGACAACTACGCTAGCCTCAGCAATCGGCACCTCACCCAATCGATGCACGATCACAAGACGCAGCAATGAGAATTTTTGCATAGCGTCTATCGCAAGTTTCATGAGTTCACTGGTGGCCATCGATTTATGGGCCTCGTAATGGAGTGTCTGGGTAATCAAGTCCCCTGTGGTACGCCGAGTTACTCCGACAAACCAACCTTGGGCACCGGCATCAGGATGGTCGATCCGATCCCGTAGTGCCTCCACCTGAATTGGACCACCAACTAGTTCAATGTGAGGTTTCTCACTTACCATTGCGTTCACCTACCACTGTTTGCTCACGTTCCGCTTTTCCCGATCTGCCCACGGCAATGCCCCCTTTCTCGTTTCGACTTCGACCTNGACNTCGACCTCGACTGCAGTTGAGTCCACTCAGATTCAATCTCCTTAGGGTCAACCGCCACTTACCGGTGGAATCAACGCGACCTCGGCTCCGGGACGAACCCTGGCGTCTGGTCCTACGTACTCGCAATCAACTGCAATCCGGCAGGAAGGCAACAACGGTTGCAACTCTGGGCACTGTTGCATCAACGCCTGCCTGATGCAACTTGCCCGCACGCAGGCGGCACTTTCTTCGCCTGCGGACTCTCCTTCACCGCTGGCGCTGATATCAGTCCCTGCAGTTCCATGCTGCCTTGGCGTGGAAACTTCAACCTCGACCTGAACCGCCTCTCGGCCAGTCAATTCGCGTGCGGCCGCGAAGAGAAGGACTTCAATGATCATTGATCTCACTGCAATATGGCTGACTCAGTCCCGCGGCAGCCAGCTAGATCAGCTGAGTTCTTTTTCCACCTTGGGCATTCGCCCATAAGCATACGCCAGCAGCTTCAGGGGGTGCAGGGTCTTACGGTCGCTGCCGTGCTCGATTTGCATTTTACACGCGCTACATTCCGTGGTGGCGATCGAGACCCGTGCCGATCTCATGGCCGAAATCAGGGGCCAACCGATTCGCAGGCTGTTTCGGTAATTTTTCTTTTGCAGACCCCACGTGCCAGCCATTCCAGTACAACCAGCCTCAATGGGATCGATCGACACACCGGGGATCAGCTCCATCAATTGCGGTCCAGATTTCTTGGGATCTAAAACGCGAAGATGACACGGTTGGTGATAAGCAATGCTGACGCTGACGGGTTCAAAATCGAGTGCAAGTCGGTCACCTTCGTGAAGGTGCCAAAGAAACTCGCAAGCCTCAAATGAATGCTCAGCAACAAGATGAGCATCCTCATCATCCAAGAGGTTGGGATATTCATGCTTTAAACAGAGCACTGCCGCTGGCTCCGTTGCAATGACGCTGTATCCCTGACGTACCGCGTCAGCCAGCAAACGCACATTTCTACGCGCAATTTTCCGAGCGCCTTTGATGTCTCCCGACGTGAGCCTTGCCATTCCGCTNGCGGCTTGTGACGTTGGCACGTAAANCCCCACACCGTTTTGCTGCAACACCTCTGCCAGNGCNTTACCGATATCCGGGTCGTANTAATTGGCGTACAAGTCAACAAAGTAGACAACCTTCAAGCCACCGTGCGGCTGTGGTTTTGTCCAGCGTCTACCCGCTGCATGCCGAAGAAATGTCTGTCTGGAAAAACGCGGTAATTCCCGACTCGCGGACAAACCAAACAGACGCTCCGCCAACCAACGCGAGGTCTTGTTTTGCATCAACAAATTCGCCAGCCATGGGACTTGGGCTGCGATGGCTGCTACGGAATCAATTCTGCAGATGAGAGCATCGGAAACAGGCAATCCATTTGTCGCGACGTACTGNGCTTTTAGTTCCCCCACAATTTTNGGGATATCNACTGANGCGGGACACTCGAGNCGGCACTGGTGACAATTGAAGCAGAGATCAGCCACTTCCTTAGCTCGATCCAACGTCAAATCATCGACATCCAACTGTCCACTCAGCACGCCTCGCAACAGATTTGCCTTTGCTCGCGGGGTAGCTTCTTCGCGAAACGTAGCACGAAATACTGGGCACTGACGTTCACTGCTGGATGTTGTTCGGCACCGACCACAACCGTTGCATCCGCGCGCGACATCCGTGACCATCCCACCTGCGGGCCAGTGCTGCAGCACCTGCAACTGTGGCACGGGAGTTCCCTCGCTTTTCGCTGTTTCCACGACTGATTCATCCGCTTCGATCAGCACTCTATTTTCAGCCGCCACCTCAATGGTCTGATCGGCAGGCCGCAAGTTTTCATTGGGCTTCTGCAACACAGCACCAAACAGTTTTCCTGGATTCAAACGATGCTGGGGATCAAACAAACGTTTNACTTGTCCCATCGCCTGCCAAAGCTCTCCAAACTGCCTGGGTAGCAAGTACGAACGGCTCAACCCTGCTGCGTGCTCAACACTTACTTCACCCCCGTGCTTCCAAACCACTTCGGCGATCTGCAACGATAAATCGTGCAAACGAACACGATCTTTTGCATCTCCCAAATCGAGAAATGGTCTCAAATGCAATTGTCCGTGTCCCACATGTGCGAAGACAGTGGCCGTGCACTGGCTGTCTTTCAGAGTGTCCTGAATTGCCGTCAGCACTTCTGGCNGGACTTCTCGGGGAACAGATAAATCTTCAACAAATGGTACCGGTGACTTATGTCCTTTCAGGCGGTACAAGCGTGGAATTACGCGACGTGACAAAGCCCAATACATGTCACGATCGCTCTTGCGAACGGTATCGACGGTCGTGAACGCCGAATCGGTACCCACCGACAAGTCCTCGCGAATGACTGACAAACGATCATAAAGATCCCCCAGTGATTCACCTTGGATTTCAACCAACAACATCGCCTCTGCTTCACGCGGCAGAATTGCATCCAACGCGGGGTCAGTATCGCGAGCGATCTGCAGCAGACGGCGGTCCATCAAATCGCAAGCCACAACGCCATGTCGCAGAGCGGCGACACCACAACGTGCGGCTGAGTCAAGACGATGAAAGAAAAGCAGAACCACACCCCGATGAGCTGGTATGGCCTCAGTCCGCACGGTCGCATCGACGATGACACCGAGTGTCCCCTGCGTACCCACCATGAACTTGGCAAGGTCGATCATGCCATTGGAGTCAACCACATCGTCGAATCGGTACCCGCCCCGATACTTGGGGGCCTTAGCCCGATCATCTATCAGTGTTTTGAACTGATTGNAAATTTCACTCACACCTCTGGCTAGCCGCCCCGAAGTTCCTTCCTCCATCACCATGTCGTGTTTTGACAGGTCAACAATTTCGCCATCGCTGGTCACGATTCGCATGGAATCAATGGTGTCTCTCGCCGAGCCACTGCGCAGGTAGTGGCTACCAGATGCATTGGTTGCCAACACGCTTCCCATCGTTGTGATACTGCGTGTGACGGGGTCGGGTCCGAACCAACGTCCATAAGGACGTAGATTACGATTCACTAGCGACAGCGGAGCACCGCTCTGTGCGGTGACATGGGCTTCATCGGCCGAGACCACAACTCGGCGCATGTAGCGAGAAAAGTCGAGCATGAGTCCGCGNCCCAAGGACTCGCCGGCCACGCCGCTNCCGGCACCTCGGGGGTGGAGCGACAGATCATTCGACGATGCGTACTGGGCTGCCGTGACTACATCGTTGATGTTGCGGGGGCAGATGACCCCCAAAGGGGCCATTTCATAAATACTGGCATCCGTAGCGTACAGCTGCGACGTGATGGCATCGCAGTCGACATCCCCGGCAAGGATGCCTCTCAAATCGTCCTGTACGCGTTGTCTCTCAATGTCCATGCGATCTATTTCGATCGCTCAGCNCTGCTCACGTCAACCTCTCANCGCGAAGAACGGCAGAATTTGCCGTCAAAGCCTCAAGACTGACGATTAATCAGGCCAAGAACCTCAGATCTGGACTTCGGGTCGTCTCGGAAGATGCCCCTCATCGCGCTGGTCAGGCACAAACTGCCTGGTTTCCGCACACCCCGCATGGTCATGCAGCTGTGCGTTGACTCAACCACCACGGCCACTCCNCGGGCCGACAGCCGGTTTTCCACNAGATCTGCAACNGTGTGTGTCAGCCGCTCCTGNACNTGGGGGCGTCTCGCTACCTCTTCCACCACCCGCGCAAGTTTGCTCAACCCGACTACTTTACCGCTGGGCAAGTAGGCAATGTGAGCCTTGCCAGTGAACGGCAGCAGGTGATGCTCGCACATGCTGCAGAAACTGATATCCCGCACTAGGACGATCTCGTCATAGTCTTCGGTGAAGACCTTTGCCAAGTGTCGGGCAGGGTCACTTTTCAAACCAGCAAACATTTCCGCATACATCCGGGCCACGCGTGCCGGAGTTTCCAGCAACCCCTCTCGGTCAGGATCCTCTCCCACCGCTGCGAGNATCGAGCGAACAGCNGACTCGATGCGAGGCAGATCNACCTCNTCATTGGTGGGCTGNTTAGGATCCGCGAAGAATGCTTGGTCAGCNGCTTCGGATCGGGACGGCAAATGGTCAGNGGCAGCGGTCGCTGNCCCCTGANTCGTTGTATTCGGCACGCTAGNCACCACGTCNTTTTTGGTTTTTGTCAAATCTGCGATCTTCNTATCGCCCTCAAGAGTTGAGGCCGGGCCAGCCACGAAGCTCCATANTAACAGGAGCGGTATCGNAGGCGGAATGGCACTGAANCCNCTGAAGGAAGNTTAGTTTGGCGTCAAGCTGTTCGAGATTTCAGCTTGGCGAATCCCCGAAAACCAGATCATTCCCGAACTGGCAATAAGGCAGTTCAGACCGCCTACAGAACCACGATCCAACGCAAAACCACGTCGCTTGCGATAATACAACTGGCTGAGGATGGGCTCGAGTGCATTTTTCTACTTCAAACAATCGGTCACGGTTGCGTTTTTTCTAGAGCGAACTCCAGGCACTGAATTCTGTCTGTGCCTCGCACCAAGATCCGATTTCCCACGATGACCGGAGCGGCCCAGCAGGGATACTTGATACCCAACCGGGCCCCCTGATTTTCACTGAGATCCCACTCGGCGACCACGTCCAGCTTTTTGGAGTTAACACGAAGAATCTGCATCACCCCCCGCTCCTCAAGCACCACGAGATGATCGCCGATCCTGGCAAGCGANGATCGAANCCTTCGGGAATCAACCCACTNAACCTGCCCTGTTTCCCAGCTAATACAACGCAAATCGCTGTCGGGCGCATTTCGCCCAGAGCAACCATAAAGAAAACCATCGACAAGAATCGGTGTCGCCCAGTGGCTCCGCATCGCCTGACGGCGGCGGTCTCGTGGTGGGTCCTTCCAGATTACCCGAGGCTGTGCTTTTGATACCTGCAGCAATGCACTCCCCAGTTCGTAACATTCACTGATAAACACTTGGTCACCACTGACGACCGGGACCATTGCGTTCACGCTGTCTCTGATCGAAGCACGATGCTCAAATTGCCACTCCGTCTTTCCTTTCGCCGGATCCACGAGAAGCAACCCTGTACGGGCAAACACAAGCACGTACTCAGTCCCATCGATTGTGATCGGCCGGGGNCTGCTGTAGCTCGCGAGATCATCTCCCGTACGCCATACTTCTTGCCCATTATCGAGATCAAATGCCACCACGGCAGTTCCGTTGTAAGTGACTCGATCAAGTTGCATTGGAGCAATGTTCTGATCTTCTGGTGGACTACCTCCAACCATCACAATGACTTCGCCATCAAGCACAAGCGGCGACGACCCGACCCCAAAAAAGTTTTGCACCACTCCATAATCAGTATTGGTATCCACAGACCAAATCTCGGTCCCGTCTTTGACATGGCGGCACTTTAGAACTCCTGTGACCCCATAAGTAATCACACGATCACCAACGACGGTGGGGCTCGTTCGGGGCCCATCTTCGTAGCCAAGCAGATCACTGTATTGGTATGAATTACTTTTTGACCATAGTTCTGCACCAGACACGAAGTCAAAGCATCTCAAACGTTCACGGGACGCGAGTCGCGAAGTCACTGCATCGAACTGCCTGCTGGCGTCAAGCTGAAAGAACCTGCCTTCGGAAACCGTCCCGAGTCCGTACCCATCNCCTACCTCAATTGACCATGCCGCCACGGGGGGCGTGTTCCAGTCAATTGACAAACGTGATTGTTCCACGCTTCCATCGAATCGATTCCCCAAAAAACGGGGCCAATCTTGCCCCGACTCTGTGCTGATTGTTTTCTCGTTGGTTGTTTTTTTAACGCGAACCTGCTCATTGGTCGTAGTGTTGCGTTGTGAGCAACCGACCGACGGCAATAGGACCGCGATCGCAATCCATCCAACAATCGCATGACAAGCTAACTTTAAACGCATCACCAACGCCTCTCAAATTTCGTTCACTTTCAGTCGACACCGAACCACGCAGTAGCTACAGCCCAGTTTGCAATGTTCTATCAGACCATGACATTGCAGCAGCCCATCATGTTACCGCAGCCCATGATGAAGCTCGGTATCAACATGAACGCGTGCGTCCGTGCCGCCATTGCGAGTTGCCACTGCAAGTTGCCACTGCAAGTTGCCACTGCAAGTTGCCACTGCAAGCCGCTCAACTCGCCGAGCCATCTGTAATCAGCTTCAGGCGGTCGCACGTCACGATATAAGCGGCATTGTCGCCTCACAATATAAGCGGCAATAAGGTACAACGGAATCATGGCCGATTTATATGTCAATGCACGCCTTACGATTCCCAGTGACGAAATTTCAATTTCGACTGCACGGAGTAGTGGACCTGGGGGCCAAAATGTCAACAAAGTGAATTCAAAGGTCACGCTCCACTGGTCGCCCGGCGGCTGCTCAACACTACGTGCAGATTGGCGTCGCCGATTCGTTACCAACCACGCCAACCGGATCAATCGCGAGGGGTACGTTGTCATCAGTAGTCAGCAGTATCGCGACCAGACTCGCAATTTAGCCGACGCCCGACAAAGACTGGTCAGCATGCTGCTTTCTTGCCAAAATCCTCCCAAGTCACGAAAAGCCACGCGTCCGACCTTGGGTAGTAAACGTCGGCGTTTGGATCAAAAACGCCAGCAATCACAAAAAAAACAGAACCGGCAACGCCCACGGCATGACGACTGAGTTGCCTGAACAATTTACACAAACCTTCTCTAATAATGCCGCAGTGCTATACTGTTGGCGGACCGTGCGGTTGCACTTGCAATTCGATTACCGCACCGCGAGCATCCCTCGGCAAACAANANCCAGAGGGGTTGTTCATTGTTTCCCTGNCNAATGATGGATTAATGAAGCGTAATATGCATCTCGATGACCTGCTTTCTAAATGGGCATTCGATCCCTCCACCCTTAATGTACGTTTGGTCAAAGGGAACGATGGTCGTGACGTGATCCAAATGCGGGTTGATATGGGCGTTTTGCAGNTAGANACGACAGGGCGTCCTGACGGAGAACTTGCCCACGANCATCAGTCCATGCTCGAATTCCTTCAGGAAGAGTCGCTTGAAAATGCGGACCGCGATCTGACCGAGGATGAATGCATGGAGGTCGACCGGGAGTTCATGCAATTCTATCATCGCCGAATATGCTGGCTGCGACTGCAGTATTATCATCGTGCGGTTATGGACGCAGATCATACGTTGCAACTGATGGACGTGAGCGAAAAGATGAGCCCAGAGGAGGAGTGGGTTGGAACTCACGAACAGTACCGTCCATTCGTTCTTTTCCACCGCACGCAAGCCGATGCCTTGGGCGCGTTGGAAGAGAACACTGCCGAGGAAGCCATTCAGGCAATCAACTCGGGGCTAGAGACGATCCAGAAGTTTTTCGAAAAGCATGAGGCCGAGGAGCATTATGAATCCGATGAACTCGTCGTGCGACTCATCGAACTTCGTGAATCCCTGCGGACTGAATACGCCGTCGGTCAGACTCTGATGGAAAAACTTGCTGATGCCGTCGCGGGTGAACAATACGAACTAGCAGCCGAACTAAGAGACGAGCTTACACGTCGCGAAGCTAAGTGATTACCGGCAGACCACCCTATAGAAAGATCGTGGCACGTGACGGATACCATCCAGCCCCGAAACACCCCTCTACGTTCAAGTCGTGAACGATTGCCTTTGATCGCGCCCGCCAGGTTTGGATCCTCGACCTGGCTTTTGTTGCTGCGTTGGTTCGCGGTTGCCGGACAACTTCTTACGATTTTGACCGCTGGGTCATTGAGTCAAGTTGAGCTTCCCTATTCACCGCTGCTGGGCTTGGTAGCGTTGACGGCCATAACCAATACGTTTTACGGAATCTGGCTGTACACATTGAGACCGATAGCTCCGGTCAGCCATGGTGGCATTGACGATGCTGTTGATATGCAGACAAACAAGCACAGGAACACCGAATCAAAAAAGCTGCATGGTGTCGCATTGACTTTGATGTTACTCGACCTGCTTACTCTGACTGCGATGCTGTATTGCAGCGGAGGCGCTGGCAATCCTTTCAGTTTCTTCTACTTTGTGAATCTTGCTGTAGGTGGTGTCATGATCCGCCCCAAAGCGGCGTGGAGTTTGACGGTGACTGCCATTGCGGGCTACACGTTCCTGCTCAACGATTCGATACCAGTTGAAGGGCTGGATATTTTCAAGCCCCATGGGTTTGACATACAGACAGGTGGTTTGATGCTTGCGTTTGCGACCTGCTCCAGTGTCGTCACCTATTTCGTGACACAAACAGCAGGAGAGCTGAAGCAACGCGAGAGGCAGCTACTGCGTTCACAGGCAGAACAAGCCGCCAGCCAACGACTGGAAGGACTTACCACACTAGCGGCCGGCGCGGCCCACGAACTGGCAACGCCACTTTCCACCATCGATGTGATTGTGCGTGAATTGTCACGGCATTTGGAAGGCTGGGAAAAACCGGAATCAGTCGACACAGACCTGAAGTTGATCGATGGTGAACTAGACATGTGCCGTCAGATTCTGCAGCGGATGAGATCTGCGGCTGGTGACTCGATGGCACAACGTTGGGACCAAACAACCGTAGGCGATCTCATTGATCAAACGCTGGAAGGTGTGCGGGACCCACACCGCGTCGATGTCACGGACGGAACCGCTGCAGTCGAAGGCCAACCCCTATGGGTCCCCCAGGAAGCTGTGGCCCAAGCTGTCCGGAATCTAATTCACAACGGTTTGGATGCCAGTGGGGAAACGGGACGCGTAAAAGTGGAGCCACAACTTATTTCTGAGCATCTCCAAATATCGGTAATCGATTCTGGGCAGGGAATGAGCCAGGAAGTACTTGGGCGCGCATCGGACCCATTCTTCACGACCAAAGAGCCGGGACGAGGAAT
>PAUV01000082.1 GCA_002712845.1 Rhodopirellula sp.
CTGACCCGGCAGTCAAACAACCCAACACAACCTTTCTTTCTCTATTACGTCCCCAACGCCAATCATTTTCAACGAAATCCCAATGGGGATTACGCCGTTCCGGACCAGATAGCGGGAACCAGGATCAAGGGTGAGAGTCGTTACTCGGATGACTCTGTTGCGAATGATCGGGAGGACATGGTGCTGGAAAATGATGTTGTCTTTGGCAACCTGCTTGAAACACTGAAAACCACGGATGACCCACGATGGCCTGGCCACAAGCTCGTTGAGAACACGTTGATCATCTTCACAAGTGACAACGGTCCCAATGTTGGAGACAATCTGGGCCCAAATCAGGAAAGTGGCAAACTGCGAGGAAAGAAAGCCAAGCTATGGGAAGGAGGCATCCGGGTGCCCCTGATGGTCTCATGGCCGGCTGTGCTTGAAGGTGGAAAACTGAACCGCTCCATTGTGACCTTGACCGATCTTTATGCGACCCTTGCTCACATCATTGGCCACTCATTGAATCCTGAGGAGGCTCAGGACAGCCACAATGTATTCGCCTATTGGCGGGGAACGCCTGAAATACCAGATACAAGACCACGAGTTTTCTTCTGTCATTTGGGGCCACCGTTTCTCAATGATGCGTTGGCTATTCGCCAAGGCGCCACCAAACTGATCGTCGAGGGTGGATTGACAATGCCCTGGGCCTCGGGAGGCTCACGTGGTGCGGCCACACCTACTGTGCTGTACAACCTGCAACACGATCTGTACGAGACAAAACCATACGCTGATGGTTCGTCCACTGACACCGCAAATGGGCTGGCAGCGATGCTGCTGAGAATTCACAACCGCGGCCATGCCAGACAATTGAATGTTATCAATGGCGGTCCACTGATTCAAAATCCCGGCTGGCATAACCTGAGAAACGATGTCACGGGTGAAGTGGGTTTCACTTTTCGACTACGGGCAGGATCTGAGAACACGGTCGTGACCCATCTGGGCATGTTCGACGATCACGACCGGGACAAAGCAGCCCGTGCAGCCCGATCAATCCCACTGGACGACGAACGTGACCAACCATCAAAAAGTCCTCTCCGCGGTAAGAATCACTCTCTGAACAGTCCGCACGTGATCCGACTTTTGATGCAAGCCAAGGGTCAACAGATCGAACTCGCACAATGTCAGCTGAAACCCGGTACCTCCGGCGAATTGCTGAACTCCTTTCGCTATACGCGTTTACCCAAACCCGTTCATCTTGACGAAGGAGTGACCTACGTACTGTTGATGTCCACCCGGGTCGCCGACGGTGATCATTTCCGTGATCCAGTCAGCTTTGATGGTCTTTCACCGCAGGTCAATCCGGATATCGTTGTTCAGCGTAGCCTGTTGCTTCGCGAGGGTTCCCTGTCCGGTCACATCGACTTGCCCGCTTTTGAAGACCTGACCGATTTCTACTCACGTTTTCGTCTGCCAGTCGGGCCTACTCTGCGACTTGCAGAGGATGGATTGGCAGATAAGCCCCAAACGTCGCAGCCATGATGCATGATACATCACGCTGACCAACACTGTCTTTCGACCGATTGCACTAAATCACCAGCTCAAAGTTGACTGAGGCGAGGACCTCATCAAAAGCGTTTGGCAGGTCATACAAAGTGTCAAAACCTGGCCCGCCGTCAAAGAACGGATTCAAAGCTGTGGAGTTGGAAATTTTGAGCACGTCATCACCCATTCCCATTTTCACATGCAGATCATTTGCTGCATTGATGTTGTTCAACTCCATTTTGTCATTTCCGTCAGCAGCAGAAGCGTAGAAATTATTTGCTGTGGCATTGTGGATTCGAGCCTTGTCATCACCACTTCCCAACTCCACAAAGAAGTCATCGACGGCTTGGGTATTGCGCATTGACAATTGGTCATTTCCGAAATCGGTTGCAACAACTACATTCCGCCCTGCTCGCGTACGATTCATCCACACTAAATCATCGCCAGATGATGTTTTTACAATCACGTCTTGACCCGCACTCATGCCATACGTGGAAAGGACATCGTTGCCTTCATCAGAACGGATTTCAATGTCATTCCCGGCTTTCAGCCTGGACAGTCGGATGTAGTCCGTATCCTGTCCCGTGCCAACTGCAATATCATTCAGTGCTTGCGCACGATACATACTTACGCGATCAACACCTCCGTGCGTATCAACTTTCAAATCCTTGGCCTTGACCCATGAAAGCCGTACATGGTCATCGCCGTTGTCACCATTGATCAGAAAAAGACCATTCGTACTGGTTTGTCGTGCACTGACACGATCGTCATCCAGCCCGGCCTCCACGCGAATTTGCTGAGTTGTCGTGACATTCAACATCTTCACCACATCGTTTCCCCTCGAGGTAAAGATGCCAAGGTAACCATTGGGGGTATCTGTCAAACTGAGATTTTCAACCTTGACTTGATCATCTCCATCCGCCGTTCGGATAATGACTGTCTCAATCAAATTCGCAGCGAACAACTGCGAAGCAGCACCGTTGATCGTCGTCCCTGTTAATCCAGTGACCTGGATCTGATTCGGTGCCACTTCCGTCACCACAAGCTGATTATCAGCCGCGTCCCCACCCAAGGCCAAAGTTGTTCCCACCAGATTGCCAATGATATTGCCAGCAAGAGGATTGCGTGATTCAAGAGGTTGCAATCGGAGTGAACGTTGATTTGCCTTGCGCATGGTGAGGACCTTTTGTCGTTGAGAAGAGGTAGAGAAGACGAGAGATGCGGTAAGCCGCATGGTTGAAACACAACGCACAGGCCATGCCAAAAGCCGAAAAATAAAACGGCACCGTACGCCAGCAGACGTGTTTTTGTCCGGATTTAATGGGTTTTCATTCGTGAAACGATTCCTTTGACCGACAGGTCAAACGCCACCAAAAGCAGATCCAGCCCTGCTTTCGAGTCTCAGAATGAGTCGTCGGTCCAAGCTTGAAATGCTTTCTAACCCTGCTGGCCTGCAATGAAGGTCACTGGATTGTCCATTCGCGCGGTAACTCCTTTGTCTGCTTTTCAACACCCCGCAGCGAGCACCGTCCGAGGTCACTGGGTCAGAGGTTACTGGGTCCAAACCGGGTGGCGGCTATCAACGCGCACATCTTTCGGGAGATCATCAAACCATGTGGCACATTCACAACACTGCCTGAATTCGGAAGCCTGAGAGAACTCGGCTCGAGCAATGGGCTCACTCAGCTGCCTCGTCTATACTCGTGTTCACGAATCACACCATTGCAGCCTCTGAGCCAGGCAATGTGTTGATTCAAACCTCAAATGATTTTCAAACGTCACGTCAATTCAAGAGAAATATTCACCATGAAAATCCAATCAAGCCGACAAATTGTTGGACTGATGACTGTATTCGCAATCAGCTGCAATTTGGCTGGAGCTGCCGACAAAAATGCTCCGGAGAACAAACCGGGGTACTTGAAATCCAAGGATGTTGGTGCTGCCGCACCGGCCAATGCAGATGTACCGTTTGATGGAACCATGAAGTCAATTAAAGAGAATTGGGAAATGTGGCCCAAGGCGGACATGGCGATCACCTGGTCAATTGTTGATAATCCCAAGGGTGATGGAAAAACCCTGATGACGAATGGGGGCAAGCGTTGGGGTACCCACGATCTGGTCACCAAAAAGAAGTACACAGATTTCGAAGGGCATGTTGAATTCGTTTTGATGGGTAACCGCAACGACGACAAAGTTGACGGTTACAGCAATAGTGGTGTTTACCTGCAAAACCGATACGAGCTTCAAATCGAATCTCCCAAAGGCAAGGATGTCGATGATCCCTACAATTGGAAGATCGGTCCCCATGGCATCGGAGCGTTCTGTATGGAGTGCGTACCAGACGTGAATGCGTGGCGACCTAACGGCCAATGGCAATCGTTTCACTTCGTCTTCAAAGCGGCAAAATGGGACGGTGACAAGTCCACTGAACCTGCTCGTGCCACCGTATGGTGGAATGGCGTCAAAGTTCACGATAACGTCCCCATCAAGCATGCCAACGGAGGTGTCAGTGTCAGCCCATCAGCAGAAGGCCTCAAACTGCAAGAACACGGACAGGATGTGCGTTTCCGTAATGTGTGGATCGTAGACCAGAGCAAATAATGTTGCTTCGGATCTGGGAGCAGACTCACGGTTGCCAATAATTCGATTGCCCAGGGTGCTGGGGGTACCCCCAGCACCGCATGGTCACCACCTTCAAACAGTTTGAGGTTTTGGCCTAAGTGATTCTTCGGTTCTCGCCAACAATATTTAGCGAGATGCTTGGCAAGTTGTTCAGCCCGTTCGTTGATGACGCTCGGGCATCTGTCCGTATAATTTGGCCTGATTGGTTACCGATCGAGCAGGTCAAGCGTAATCCGACGACACATCTGCTCATCCATTTCCAGATCCCAGCCTGCTACGGACATCAGACGACAACGTCGCGAGATGTATCTCACCAAACCGATCATGTGGCTGACATTCGATGTGAAATTGATTTTTGTGCCACTTGGGACTCGGCTTCACAGTGAGCATTGGCAATCGTCACGAGCTTTCATTCAATACCTTCAGGTCGTGGTTGAACTGGCAACATAAACCTCACCTCTCTGGGGTTCGCGTCTGGAGCAACGCTTTTGATCGTGGAGCATTATTTGTCGCAAAAACTTCTCCTGAACCGCATTTCATGAATTGCCTCCGAGAGCACGTAAATAGACTAAGGTCCTGAACCATCACATCCTCAAGTGCCCTTCGCAGGGTGGATACCCAGAGTTTGATTTTCCTCAATCATGAAAACTCCTATCAAAGTAATGCAATTCATCTGCCCGACCGGTTTTTACGGTGCGGAACGTTGGATATTGGCCTTGGCGAAACATCTTGACCCACAACAAGTACGCTGTGATCTGGCGATTTCTTCTGAACCCTCCAATCAGGATCTCGAGCTGACCCGGCAATACAAACAACTCGGTTTGGCAACGCATGAAATTGCGATGCGAGGGAAATTTGATCTATCAGCAATATCGAAACTGGCCAACGTATTGCGAGATCAGGAATTTGATCTTATCCACACACATGGCTACAAGTCCGACATCATTGGCTTGTTAGCGGCAAGAAAAGCGGGCATTCCTTGCGTTATCACGCCGCATGGTTTTTCTACCCACATGGATCTCAAACTGCGCATTTTCAGTTGGCTTGGGGGCAAAGCGTTACGCCGTGCGACGAAAGTCGTTCCACTCTCAACGCAACTCATGAAAGATTGCGAACAGCTTGGAGTTCCCGAAAACAAAATGCTGTACATTCAGAATGGTGTTGATTTATCAGAAGTAGAAGCACAGGAAAAACCCGTGCGTGCACCCGATGCACTCAAACGCGTTGGTTTCGTGGGCCAATTGATCAGTCGGAAGAACGTATTTGACTTGTTAGCCGTATTTGATGCGTTGCATGCCAAGCATCCATCAACCCGTCTGATCATTTTGGGTGATGGCGATCAGCGTGCCGAGTTGGAGGCGCATGCTCAGACGCTTCCAAGCAAAGACGACATTGAATTTCTGGGCTTCCGAAACGACCGGCTTGAACTTCTGAAGTCATTTGACCTTTTTGCAATGACATCAACTTTAGAGGGAATACCGCGTTGCCTGATGGAAGCAACGGCAGCGGAGATCCCCGTTGCCGCCTATGACATCCCCGGCATTGACCAACTGGTAACCCATGAAACCACAGGTCTGTTAGCGCCACTGGGAGACAGGCAACAGTTATTGCAGCATTGGGAGACGATGTTGTATGACGCCGAAACAGCACGAAAATTGGCAACGGCGGCAAAACAGTTTGTGTACGAAAATTACTCTGCTCAGCGAATGGCCAACGAATACACGGCGTTATTCAAGGACCTCACCAGCAACGAATAATCAATCCTGCACTGACTGCCAAATGCGACCAATCACAAAGCGCGAACACTTGGGTGCTTCCACCATTCTGCGACCCCGAATTACCAGCCGCTCGCATTCGAGGTCTGGTCGTCAATGGGTTGCTTCCATGACAGCAGGCTGTGCATCTACAATCGCGTCAACGGATCGCGGCATCAGTCGTTTTCCTGTACCGTTATCCAAAACTGCAAGGCAAGTACAACGGCATGTATTCAAGGCGAATCATCAAAACAGGAATGTGTTTGATCATGCTGTTCATGATCATTTCCCATGGTCGATTGGCAGAGGCAATCGAAAAGACACCTGACAGACCAAACATTCTCTTTCTGTTAGCGGATGATCTGGGCTGGACAGGATTGGGTTGTTTTGGAAGCGACTTGTATGAAACGCCCCACCTCGATCAGCTTGCTGAAACCGGGCTGAAATTCACCAATGCCTACTCGGCGTGTACGGTGTGCTCACCATCCCGTGCTTCGATCATGACAGGGATGTATCCAGCCAGACTTCGACTAACCGATTTCATAGCGGGTCAAAATCGACCGTTTGCCAAATTGCGAATTCCGGAATGGACAAAAGGATTGAATCACTCCTATGTGACCATCGCAGAAGCACTGCGAAATGATGGATACCAGACTGCACACGTGGGAAAATGGCACCTGCACCACGCCGGACGCAATCCCGACGATTATGGCCCCACCCAACATGGGTTCGATGTAGACATTGCGAAACCAAAAGGAACACGCGGTTATCGACTGCAAAGTGGCGGGAACCCAAATGGTGAATCGAAAAGCGAGTACCTGACCGATTACCTCACGGACCAAGCCTTGTCCTTCATTGACAAAGCTCAGGAGAATCCATTTTTTCTTTATTTTGCTTATCACGTGCCACACACCCCAATTGATGGGCGAGACGATCTGGTTGCCAAATACAGAACAAAAGTGCGTGACGGCGCCGTACACAAAAACCCCAAATATGCTGCGATGGTGACCAGCATGGACGACAGCGTTGGCCGCCTACTTGGACGATTGGAACACCACGGTATTACTGATAATACGCTAGTGATCTTCACGTCTGACAACGGTGGACTGACACAGCGCTACGGTAAACTCGACGGGTTCACGGACAACTATCCACTGCGTCGCGGCAAAGGTTCAGCCTACGAAGGCGGGGTTCGAGTACCCGCCATCATCCGATGGCCTGGAGTGACACCACCGGCAAGTCAATGTGACGAACCCGTCAGTACGATCGACTACTATCCAACACTCCTTGAGGCTGCGCGTTGCGATGGAAGTGAAACCCACAATCAAAAGATTGACGGCACAAGTCTGGGAACTCTTCTACGGGATCCGTCGCAATCGCTGGATCGCAATCTGTTTTGGCACTATCCACATTATCACGCTGGCGGTGACAGTCCGTACGGAGCCATTCGCTCAGGTCCGTGGCGACTCATAGAGTTTTACGAAGATGACGCGATCGAACTTTACGATCTGAATGCAGATCCAGGCGAAAATCATAATCTCGCCGGAGTACAGCCGGGCATTGCTGAGAAGTTGCATCAACAACTCGATTCATGGCGTGCAACCGTCAATGCTCAAATGCCAATTCCCAATCCCGACCATGATTCTGACAAAGCGCAGCAAGTCTCCAAAAAGCGAAAGTGAGACCGGATCGGCGTGCGAAGGTATTTTTTGTGCTGCAAGCTGATTTGGTAAAACGAAGTGATGGTTTTGACAGCACTACATTTTCCTGAGCACAAACCATGCAGACTTCCAGCCTGGCTTTTGCCGAACGCTGAAACCACCGGCTTCAACAAACAGATACTCAATCTCGTCAATCTCTTTCACTTGCATTTTGAGCGATTGATAGCGGTCAAGATCCATCAACACATTGCCGGACCACGCCCAGACTGGCTCACTTGTCCTGCCATCTGTTTTGAAAGTGATCGCTGAGAATGGCGCATTGCGTGCTTTTGCGTTTTTCGCAGCTGGATCGAAATCCTTGATGTCTTCGACACGTGAAATGACCTGCCACGAACCCGGAATGTCAGGATGCGCGACAAACTTTCCATCCCAGCGGAACAGGTTCTCATTCGGATCCTGTGATGCATCTTCAGGATTGATTCGATCCTGCCAATGTGATGATGACATCGGAACGGTCGATGCCGATTTGAAGACCAGTTCATCATCCATGGGTGGCAGTTTCTGCTCAGCAAGATGAAGACTGATTTTTCCCTGAGGCAGACGACTGGAAGGTTTCGTGCTGTACTTGTCGTTGTAACGAATGAAAGTCTTGACTGCGATGGTCACTTCACCACTGTTGAAGTCATCACGAAATTCACGTGTGATAAAAGCGCCTTTTGGCAAACCTCCGGATCCCCGACCACCACCCTGTTTGGTTTCAATCAGCGGCTTGCCATTAATATAAATCATGTGCCCTCCGCCAGAACCAACGTGATCACCGGAATTGACCCGCAGGCGATAACGGTGCCCCTCTTTCAAGGATGGAATTTTGAACGTACCGCGCATCAGCAGTACCTCCTTCTCCCACAAGGTGTTGACGCGGGTAGCGCCGTAACAGCCTGGCCCCACACAGCCCGCTGAGCATTTGGTGATGGGGCGCGTGGGTATTGCCCCATCGTAGTTCCCAAACGGACTTTTGCCCGTCTTCCAACCCGCCTTGGCAGCATCAAACTCGGGCTGGAACCAGGTCTCCATCCCTCGGGGCAGCGTGATTTCACGATAACGGGAAATCAGCTGATCGAATGGCACCTGCTCAGCAGCAATCGGATCAAAACTGTGGTAGGACCACTCGGCATCACGCAAATCAACAAACATTTTCCAGTCGTACTGATCATGCCCAGCGCGGCGATAAAGCGCCGCGAGCTCATCAATCGGTTCGCCTCGACCTCCGGGACGTTGCGATTGCACCTCGTTGGCGGCCAGCGGCAGCAGTTTTCGACGATTCCTACCAACAAACTCAGGAACGAGTTCATCCATGATAATCGGCACAATTGCCTGCTTCAGTTCCGGTCCAAAACTACTCGGATCCGCTCGAAGAAACAAATTTTTGTAGGGCAGGATCTCTCCCGGGTACTTCTTGCGAGCGATCTCGTAAACGACATCGAGTCCGCCAGGGACATCCGCCAGGGATTCGGCAATGGCTTCGAGGTGATAATCGTAAGTTGAGGTTGTATTCAGACCGCCAGGTGCAACCTTGTCACCCGCATAGCCCGTGAACGTCTCCTTCAAAGTCTCCGTCGCCAGCTTTTGTACAACAGGCGAGGCCTTTTTGATTTCAGCACGAATCGCTGGTGCAAACCCAAGTGTGATCGAAACACGTTGATTGCTACGAACCAGTTCACCCATCGCAGGCAACACCCGTTCATAACAGCGTTCGTCAGCCGCCACGGGAGTCAATGCGGTCAGTGCCGCATTACGCAGCCATGCTTCTTCATGCTTGAGATAGGGGATCAGCAGATCAACCAGCGGAACAATCTCGTCAGCTTGACTGTGACCAATGATTTGGATGGCTGCGTCTTTGACCCACCATGACTCATCCTGATCTCGAACAGCTTGCACTGCAAGCTGCTGTATTTCGGCATTCAGAACCTCAGTACGTTGCAACAAAGCTCCAAACATCGCACGTCGAATACGCGGGTCCGCGTCGCGCAGAAACTCCATCACTAACTTCAAACGCACCGGACCGCCTGGTGCCCGCCAACCGATGTATCCGCTATTGATCCCCAATGCCTTGAATGCCGCAATGTTCCGGATGCTAAAGTCCTGATGGTGCATGTATCGACGAATCTCGTCATCACTGGGTTGATCCGCACCATGAAATTTTCTGATGAACGGCCCACTGGAATCGCGGGCCAAGGTCTCATGGGAAAGATCCTGTTGACGGCCATCCTTATCGGCAACCGCATCAAGAGAAAGGAATGCCTCGTCAGCGCTATTTCCCCAGGGCTGTGCGGGAAGTTCATAGCGTTTCGAGAACTTTGACGGTGGTGCACCTGTGATACGAAGAGTCTTTCGCGGGATCGTGTAAGCCAACGGATACGCGACTCCCCACAATTCTTTGTCATAACCTGCACCACCAAGGATGCCAAATGAACCATCAAATCGTCGTGACAAATCATAGTGCCACTTACGACTGTCCATGAAGTCGCGGTACTGCTTTGGTTTCTTGTCGTGCAACAAACCCATTGCTGCACTCCGCCAGATTTCACCAATCCCGCCACCCGTATGTCCGTGCAACATGAATGTTGTTGTGTAAAAGCTCTGCATCGCACAGACATCACGGGCCTTGGCATACACCGAGTCCTCACCTTGGGGAGTAAGTGCGGCAGCGGCAGCCATGGCAAAGGCGAGCTTTCCGTTTTTTCCATTGTCCACAAAGCCTGTGAACGGCCGATCATCCCCGTACGGATTGTTGCCCCGTCCCGCGTACCGGTAAAAGTGTCTCAGGGCCCGANCGAGTGTGTGATAGGGAACCTCAGCGCCACACTCTCTTGCCAACAGAAGAAACGTGACCACGTGTGTGCCGGCTGCATTGAGGTGTCCGTTTCCGTAACCCGTCAGTGCGGACCCACGGCCAGCCCACGCATCATTGTGCTGCGACTTCGAGGCGTTATCGACCCACTTCTGGACATTGGCAAGAATCTCCGGATCGCCTGTCCGCAGATAACACTCTGCCAGAGGGATGCCGCCATAACCGATGTACCAAGGATACGTGTGTGCCGGAGCGTTTCTCGCCCACTCGCGTACAACCGCCAAATCTTGATCTTCTCCCGTCGAAAGCAGGAACAGCATTCCAATGCCCCCCAAACCCTCAGTAGCGTTGGGTTGTGAAAGATAATCGGCAACCTGTCGGACAATCCTTTCGCTCTTGGGGCAATCGAGAGGCCAGGTTCTGCTGTAGGCCCCAAGCACAGGAACCTTCACTGTCACGGGCTGAGTTTCACCTTGAATCGCAAACTTGAGTTCCCCNTTGCCTGCTTCAGCCTGTGCAAGAATTTCCCCCAGTTGGATTCGAGGATCGATATCCTTCAGAATCTGTCCGTTAATGGTCTCAATGATCTGGCCCTTCTTCAGCCTCTCGGTGGCCGCTGCCGGTGAGCCTTCTTCAACATTGGAAATCCGCATGACAAAGGCTGGCTGGATCAAGTCGATGCCCAACCCCACAGGACCAAACCGCTTGATTGTCTGTAACGACTTGGTTTCACTTGGCCGTGTTGAGAACAGCCCGGGACCACGATAGAAAGAACTTTCCTGAGCCAACACAACGCCGCTCAATAAGATCATGGCGATCAGGGAGAAAAATCTCATTTCTTATTCAATTCCGGGCGGAGGTTTTTTTACGAGGACGAAGACGGAGCGTGACCATAGTGCCAACTTTGGGTAGGACGCCAGGTTTCACTTGCCACATTAAAGCACTGTTCTGCTGAGTCTGATGCGACGGCAAACACANTACTTCATCACCAAATGTTGCAATTGAAATAACATTGCCACTCAGATCTGCGAGGTACTGCTTTGGGCCAGCACCCAAGTCTCTTAGTCGCGATCCAGCAAATAGAAATGCCTGTGGAAACTCAGTGGACTTACCAACGCCTTGTTTTATCTTCTGACGTGGGTCCAATCGTACATCTCCACTCACCTCATCTAAACGCCCGGTCGACCGGACGACAAATTCGGAAATGGGTTTTGCAATCGACTTGCCGTTTGAGTTCTTGACAACCAGCATCACCTCTATCGGATCACCCGTTGGTGAAAGATTAACCCACCGCTGTCTCTCTTCGTCAACGAGCTTTCGCATTTCTGGATGCCCATTATCTGCGCCCAACAACAAGAGAGCAGTGTGTATATGCAAGGCCTTGCTGGTGACCGCGACGATCGACTCGTGCTCCTTACTGCCGTTTGTGCAGGCAATCAACTCGAGATAACCAGCATCCCGGCAAATCTTTGCCTCCAAGTCCACGCACTGACTTTTAAAATCAACAACGAGCCCCGGCAAGACAACAGGCTTGCGGACCGGTTTCACCACCGCAACATCTTCCGCATTTGCTGCTGCAGCAAAAAACACGAGGGGAACAAATACGAAAATCTTGCAGGAAATGGTCTTCATCCATTCGCCGGTGAACAAAACACCACGGAGGCTGCACCACACTGACAGGCGATGCATGAAACAACAGTTTACCGAGTATGGATCTCGGTTTTGCGCAAAACCACCCCGTTTATGAGATTGAATAGCGTTTTGACGCATTGCCAAGAGGTGTCTGCTTGTCCGTGTCTTGACCGCAATCGATCGCAGTCACTCGCCTCACTCCTCGGACAACGCGTCATCACACACCGTCTGGGTAAGGCAAATTTCCAGCTACATTTTAAAAGCGTTAGACTGCAGCATCTGGATCAGTGTATCCAGCTTGCGACCTTGGATATGTGTGTGATGTGAATTGCACACAATTCCCAACGGATCGCAAAGTCAACCGACCAACCGGTGAAATGGCCTGCCCCAATTCCTGCAAATGTGCTTTGCCAAAAGGGATGGAGACCTTGATCACCAAGCTTCCTACTTTGTGGATATGGGATCACCAAATCCATTACACAGCTGAGACCACATTCATGAAAATCCCGACTTTCGCTGCTGTACTATTCAAGTTTGCGTGTGCCTCATTTCTGAGTCTGCCAACAACTGGAATCGCCGCTGACGACGCAACAACGGTAATTGATTACCCAACAACCATCGACTTGAACGACCAGACTCATCGGCAAGTAATCGTCGATCGCGAAGCAGGTCAATACCTTGGCCATCCGACCACCTGTCTGCTGGAGGATGGCAAGACAATTCTCTGCGTCTATCCCAAAGGGCATGGACGCGGTGCCATCATGTACAAACGAAGCGACGACGGAGGTCTGACCTGGA
>PAUV01000083.1 GCA_002712845.1 Rhodopirellula sp.
AACCACCGCTCAGACCAGCCTCTGACCCAGGTGCGTTACGAGCAAGAAACAGCCCCACCACGGTAGCGTCTCGGTAGTGTTTCGATTTGAACAGAAGGAATGCAAGGTATTGCCTGGATTGGTTCACCAATTCCAGATCTGAGGCTAGCTCAACAAGACTCAACCCCCTTTGCAGGTATTGAATGGCAAGCAGACGATTTTCGACGAGCTGCTTCTTCACTTCTTCGAGCTGGCTTTTCTGGTCAGCAGTCGCATCGTCCTTGTCCAAAACAGCAATGGTCGACTCCAACTGATCCATCGCTGCCTGCAACTCACGAGCACTCTCAAATGCATCCCGCAAACTTTCGGGCTGCTCAGCCTTAGGCATCTCTACCGGTGCTTCCCGATCAATCCCCAGATCAGCCAGAAGGGCAATGGCTTGCTCTGATTGCGTACCAGGAATCCTGCTGGCAGTATTCAACAACTCGCGAGCCCGTGCCTCAGCTCGTTTACGTTCGACTGGCTTTTTCACTTTTTCGGTATCTTTCGAACGCAGAAGATAAGCTTTCGCTAATGCTATCCGCAGATCCTGGACGGTGGATGCAGCACGTTCGTTGGGTCGAATTTCTTTTTCAAGCGGCTCTCCCCGATCAATCCCCATTTGATAGTTGGGGGGGCTCTTTTCCAAACCTAGCCGAATGATCCCGTTCAAAGCTTGATACTTCGCGTCACGCAACGCATCCGCGTCGGGTTGCTCGAGCATTCGAAGATAACTATCCAGTGCTTTTTCTTTCTGCCCAAGCTGCTCCTCAACCTGACCACGTTGCAACGTGGCAATGGCCCCCTGCGCATAACGACCATAGTTTTCACTCAACTCGACGAAGGACTTGAGGGCTTGTTCAAGGAGTTCTTTGCCGTCTTTCCCGGGATCATTGTAGGTACCGGCAGCCAAACGTCGTGATTCAGCCGCACTATTCATCGCCTGCAGGAACTCACCACGGTATCTATCTCGAAGCGCCTTTGCGTCAGGCCCTGGTGCTTTGGCACCAGCCATCTGCTTCAGTTTTTCGCGTAGGTCTTCAACGATCGCGTCAAAAGTCTTGGATGCGGCCAGATAGGACTGGGCGGCTTCCGACCGCGTTGCTTCATCGGGTTCAACTGCCATTAACTGGGTGGCGCGAACCAACTGCAACTTACCAAGCTTCAAGCGAGCTTCAGAAAGCCTCGGATGGCCCTCCTGTTTCAGAAACGACGTGATTTCGGCTTCGGCCAAACGGAAACTTTCATTTCGCTTGTCACCGTTACGCGAACTAATCGCCAGCTCGATGTAAGTTTGGGCCCTCTCCAATGGAATCGCATCCAAGAAATCCTCTGACACTCCCGGATACTCGGAAATCCGATCCAAGTATGCCAATGCCGTGTCAAAGTACTGCGCTGCTCGTAACTGCTTAACAAAGTCTTTTGCGGGCTCACCCGCAGCAAACACTTGGCTAGTCGCCACAGACAACAGTAGAAAAAGCTTGACGGGTAACAAACGCAGCATCCCTCGGAATCCTGAAAAGCTTGGCATAGGATTTTGTCTGTCTAGAGGAGAAAAGGTGTCACGGAGATATCGAAGCAAACGGTTTTTTTAAAAGCTGAATGCAAACCCGCCCACAAACACTAGATTAAGAGGGGTAGACGCCCCGTTCAAGCATAGCCCACTCAGCAGGCCCTTCGATGCGGATTCCATCACAGTTTGACGATGACAATCTTTACCGCAAAAAGATACCCCGCGGAGAGTCCGTAAAGACGTTTCGTAGGCTCATACGACTCGCACTAGGGCTTGCTTTGGTTGTGGTGGTGATGCTGCAAGCCGCAAAACCCGCCGTTTATCGACCTTTTTTTGGACACTTGCCCGCTAAATCAGGCGGAGCAGCGGCCAGCTTACCGTCCGCCTTCGCCGAGCGCACTCCGGTGTCGACGGGCGGAAATGCAAAAGCTGGACAAACTCAGTATTCCCCCAAGGATGGCCAAATAGCCAACCAATTGATTTTGCAACTTTCTCGACAAGAGCAGGTCAGTTGGACGGTCACACTCTCACGTTCCCTACGCGGACTCAAAATCGAGAAAATTCCGGATGCAATCGCTGCAACGGCACAAAAGATCAAATTCGACCCTGATTTGAGCTCTGCAAAACGTGCAGAGTGGGAATTCGCAGTTCAAGATCTAGCCGGCAACATGCCGGCCCCCGAAAAAGATCCCGAAAAAGATCCCAAATATGGTTTGCCCCAGAAGAACGCTTTACTAGCGGCCCTAGACGAGGCTGCGGCAAATCGTGTCATCGATGGAAGCGTGTGGAGATCAGACGATTTCGATAGTTTTTACCGCGCCCTCGATTCCGCGAGCCAATTACCAGACTCCGGAACTGCGACCGTCGGTGCCTTACCATTGCTGCAACAACCTGATGTCTTTCTCAATCAGATGGTGACAATCCATGGCAACGTTGCGTTGGTGGAAAATATAAAAGCACCTGAAAACCCCTACGGCATCCAAGACTACTGGCAACTCTGGATAAAACCGGCAGAAGGCGCGGATCGCCCAATCGTCGCAGTCGTGCCCGATGTGCCACGGTCAGTTTCAGAACAAGCAGGCACGCAAATAGCAGCTACCGAAGGAGCACAGATCTCGGTTGTCGGAAAATTCCTCAAACGCCTCGCTTACAAATCGGGGGCGGGAGCCGACTTGGCTCCAGTGGTCATTGGTCGCATCACTTACGCACCGTTTGCTGAAGGCGAGCAAACAACCAGACCGACCGCAAATGAAACAAACGTTTCAACAAGCAAGTTCTGGCTCATTGCCTCGATTTCATGCGTTGGCGGTGTTGGATTGGCGATCCTCTTGATGTGGCGAACCAGCGTATTGGCCAAACAATCGCGAAAGCTTCGCAAAGCTCACCGACAGGATCCGGAAGAATTTCTAAAAGGCCTGGGCGAACAATCCCCCACGGGACCTTCCGTGGCAGAGCAGGAACACTCATGAAGATTTGCAGCAATACCACGCGACTTACTTGCAACTGCTTGCCACCGATTGCAAAGCATATCTATCTGCAATGCGTGCTGACATTAGTCTTTCTTATGTGCGGTAGCAGCGTCGGTTACACAGGTGAGTCTGTTATTCCCCTGCTAAGCGGATTCGACCAGGAACGTGTTGCTGCCACCTACCCGCCCACCGATGAAAAGACGCTTGGTGAACTCGCGAAATTACTGTACCGACTGCGTGCAGTAGATCCTACCAAGTTGCAATCCATGGCAACTCAAAACGCGAACGAGTCGGAACCAGAAGCGTCCCAGACAATGTCCGTCGGCGACGCCGCTCCACTTAACGGCACGATCAAGTCCATGCAGTTGGTGCCAATTCCCAAAAAGCTGATCGAATTTCTCGAGTTTAAACAGCTTCATGTTTTGACGGTGCAAATTAACGACGGGAAAGAAATCAAGGTGATTACTTTCCCACTTCCTCAAGGTGCCAAGGTCGGAGATCGGCTTGAAGGTGCGGGAGTTGCGCTGCAAGTCCAACAATCGCCGGACAATGCAGCACCCATCACTTCGGCGATCCTCTGCAATCGACTTCGCTGGCTGCCCACATCGTCACCGATCACAGGCTGGCAACTGCTGCGTGATCAAGGAGTGGACATCAGTCTGCTAGCCGGCTTGGGCACAAGAAATCGCCAAATGCTGCTGGCCGAAGACGGCGATGCGTTTTATTCAATGATGGCAGCAGCATCTGCCTTGGAGCCAAGCAAGAAAGAAATCCCTGCGCCAAGTGAAATTGCACCAGTCGCATTACTACAGGGCTCATCGGAGCTTACTGGTCAATGGATACGAATGAATTTGGAAACGGTCCTGATCACGCGGATCTCGGTCACAGAACCTCAGCGGCAGGCGGAACTGGGCAGTGATCACTACTACCAGATCGACGCGGTCGGTGACCTGGGAAATGTAGTCGTACAAATCGAGCGTCCTGCGGGCGACACTGGCCCGCCAGCCAGCTTCAACAATCGCTATCCAGTATCCGTTGTCACGCGAAGCCTGCCCGTTTTTCTCGAAAAGCAAATTCAGCAGCAAGAGGGTGGGGATGCCGTCATCAGTGAGCTAAAAACGATGATTCAGATGGATGGCTTTTTCTTTCGGCTCTGGAGCTATGAAACCGACTTCATGGCTCAACATGGTGGCGGAGACCAATTCGGTCCACTGGTGATCGCGGCAACGATTCGCAACAAACAACCCGATTCAACAGACCCCACGGGAGTCAATTTGATCGGGAGTGCTGCAGCATGTGCGTTGATTCTCGGAATTTTCGGAATTTGGGCGTGGCAGCGACGAACTGATTCTCGTGACCGAGCTGTGCGGGATAGAAAAAAAGAAAAGGAAGCAGAAAGCCTGCGAATACCCTGAATGCTGGCCCACGCCCCACAATCAAGCTGATCGACTACTTGACCAGAACGCCACAACCGACAGGATATCAGTCGCCAAGAATCAGTCACAAAAACAATCCCGCCATTTTATGAGAGGCCGACAACATGCGCCGCGCCAAAATTACTGTCATCGGAGCCGGAAACGTAGGAGCAACATGTGCACATTGGTGCGCTGCCGCTGAACTCGGCGATGTCGTGCTGCTGGATATTCCACGTACAGAAGATATGCCGCGTGGNAAAGCACTTGACCTGATGCAAGCCTCGCCNATTTTCGGATTCGACTCAAATATCGTCGGGACCACTTCCTACGATGACACCGTCGACAGCGACGTCATCGTTGTTACTGCCGGTATTCCCCGTAAACCAGGCATGAGTCGTGATGACTTGCTAAGCACGAATGCCAAAATTGTTACAAGCGTCGGTGAGCAGATCAAAGCGACTAGCCCAAATGCAGTCGTCATCGTGGTCAGTAATCCACTGGATGCTATGGTCCAGCAAATGTGGAAAGTGACTGGATTTGACTCCGCACGTGTCTGTGGACAGGCCGGTGTCCTCGACACAGCACGCTACCGAACTTTCCTCGCTATGGAACTAGGTGTAAGCGTTGAAGACATCAGTGCACTCCTTATGGGTGGTCACGGAGACACAATGGTGCCAATTCCGAGCTGCACCAGCGTAGGAGGCATTCCAATCACCCAGTTGATCGATTCGTCTCGTCTCGAAGAAATCGTCGATCGAACACGAAAAGGTGGTGCTGAGATCGTCTCGCTGCTGAAAACTGGAAGTGCCTACTACGCACCTGCTGCGGCCTGTGCGCAGATGGTTGAAGCGGTTGTACGCGACAAAAAACGAGTGATTCCCGTCGCTGCGTTGTGCAACGATGAGTATTCGGTCGGTGGTTACTACGTCGGCGTTCCTGTCGTCATGGGCAGTGGTGGTGTGGAAAAGATCATCAAGCTCGATCTCACCGACAACGAAACCGCAGCCTTTGAAAATAGCGTTGATGCAGTGAAGCAATTGGTAGCAACCATGGATCAATTGCTATCGGCTTAAGCGTCAGTCGAATATTTCTCTTTGCAAAATAGCGAAATCGACTTTTTCGCCGCCTTGGAATCTCATCAGCGTTGACATCACTCCAAGCGCGGCCTTAGTTTCTAGGTCAATCATTTACGCAATTCTAATTTTGTTTGCGCTGTTTTTTTAAATCGCCTCTCTTTTCGTAGAAGCCATGGATCGTTTTCACAAGTCGATGTCATGGAACCAACCCGCGGAATCGGAATCCGAAAAGCACAACGCCCAAGCCCACCCGTGGGACAGTGACGAAGCAATTTCGAACAACTCGAATGCTTCGTTTGGCCTTGCTGACACTTGGTCACACAACACCTCGCACCGCAGTTTCTTCCTGCCGGTACATTACTCTGAGAACTATCAATATCCGTTATTGGTCTGGTTTCATAGCAACGGATTCAATGAGCACCAGATTGACCAAGTGATGCCGCACATCAGCCTACGGAACTACGTAGGTGTGGGAATCCGCGGAACCAAAGCCATTGATTCAGTGGGTCACCGATTTGACTGGCACCACAGTCCTGCAGGNATTGCGACAACCCAGGAAGCAGTAACACAAGCAATCGAGTCGGCTGCCGAGCGTTTTTCAATCAATCCATCACGCGTCNTTTTNGCTGGTTATCGCGAGGGTGGAACGATGGCCTTGCGAACTGCGATGAGAGAACCGGATCGTTTCGCGGGCGTGATTTCGCTGGGTGGGCGAATGCCAAACGGCTCGATCCGAAACATTCACCAGTTGCGTGAACGCCGTATGCCGATGCTTTGGCAGTGGGGTACCGAGAACACCCAGTTCAGCCAGCAAAATCTAAAAACTGATTTCCAGATGTGCATGGCAATTGGTAGCCGGGTCGAAGTGCGACAATACCCCGGTGACGACGAGATGACCACCATCGCACTTCATGATCTTGATGAGTGGACGATGCGGCATGTCGTCGCGGATTCATCCATACAAGACTCAGATCGCTGGGCATCCAGCCCGACACTTTACTCAAGCAATTGATCTGATTTCACACCATCCGTGGGCTTACTCGACAGACGTAACTGATCCCGTTTGTTCAGTTTTGGAATCACGAGTGATGCCGAGTCGTCGGCCATGAGGTACACTTAGGGTGCGGACTCCGTCCGCGGGGTATGAGTGTTGCAGCCTTGCACCTGACGCCAAGAACCAGAAGTCACTCCAAGAACACGACCGACGACGCCATGCCTTCATCCGATGATTTACAGAACAGTGATCAACCGGAATCAACAACAAACTCTGACTCCGCTGGCTCCAACAGCAAGACAGTCTTGCTTGTGGACGATGACATTGAAATTGTCGAAGCCGTACGTTATGNGNTGGAAGGCGGTGGCTACACTGTAGTAGTTGCCCGTGACGGGAATCAAGGCTTGGCACTTGCGGAACGAGAGAACCCAGACTTGATTGTCCTGGACATGATGATGCCTAAACGTAGTGGTTTCCTAGTACTTGAAAAACTCCGGCGTCTGCGTACCGANCCGCTGCCGGTGATCATGATTACCGGTAACGAAGGAAGTCGCCACAAAGCTTATGCNGAGCTTTTGGGTGTAAGTGATTACATCCGCAAGCCGTTTCCGATGGAACGCCTGATCGCCTCAGTGGACAAACTGATCGGATCATGAGTTTCGAGGAAGAAAGCAAAACGACTGAGCGACTTTCCCGCCAAATCGTGATTGCTGCCGCGATCACAGGTGCCCTTGGCATCGCGGTAGGTGCCTTCGGTGCTCACGGCTTGGAATCACTCTTCAATAACCGCGGCTATGATGCTGCTTTTGCAGCGAAACGATCGGATCAATTCGAAGTTGGCGTGCGTTATCACTTGTTGCAATCAGCCATGCTCTTGGCATTGGGCGCCCTGTCTTTCGGTGCCCAAAAGTGGCGAAGATGGTCACTACGTTTGAGCCTGGTCGGGCAAACTTTATTTTGCGGCAGTCTCTACCTGCTAGTTCTCACAGATACACCCAAATTGGGAGCAATCACTCCGCTGGGTGGAATATGCCTAATTTTTTCATGGCTTATGCTGATCCCACTGTGCTGGAAATCAGGGGATGAATGACGCCTGNACGTCAGCATTTCATCAGAAAACGAAGTCCGGGTCCTCCCCGTGAACGAGTGAATCGCTTACGGTGTTGTGAGGTCAGTCCTCATTGCTCTTGCTCATGCAATCTCCGCCGATGTCCACCGCGGTTCACCCAGAAATCGAGTTTCCCAAAAACTGGCACCGCCGTCATTTACTTGATTTGGAAAGCCTGTCTCCGGAAGAAATCTCCACGATTCTGGACGTGGCGCAGCAACTCAAGGAACTGACACAGGGGTGCCGGCAAAAGATCTCTCTACTGGCGGGAAAAACCTGTGCAAACTTGTTCTTTGAGAACAGCACACGTACCCGAAACAGTTTTTCTCTGGCTGCCAAACGACTTGGCGCCGACACGGTCGAATTCAGCAGTGCCGGCAGCAGCGTTGCCAAAGGCGANACCTTTGTAGACACCGCCAAAACTATCGAGGCCATGGGTGTTGAGTGGGTTGTGACTCGNCACGGCACACCAGGAACACCTCACTTGCTTTCACGCGAACTGAATTGCTGCGTGCTCAACGCNGGAGACGGACCCCANGGTCATCCGACCCAAGGCCTGCTCGACATGCTGACGATCAAGCAACATCGGGGTGACATCAAAGGCCTGACGGTGGCATTGGTAGGCGACATCGCACACAGCCGCACCGCAAGGAGCAACATTTGGGGACTCAGCAAANTGGGCGCACATGTCATCATCTGTGGACCTCCTACCCTCGTGAGTCCCAGGTGGACTGAACTCGGCTTTGAAGTCGCTCACCACCTCGATGANATCCTTCCACGTTGCGATGTTCTTAATCTGCTCCGAATTCAGTTTGAAAGACAGCGAGCCAGACCCTTTCCGAGCGTACATGAATACGCTGCTCTCTACGCCATGAACGGCGCTAGAATGCAAAAGGCGAAAGATGACATCCTGATCATGGCCCCCGGGCCAATCAATCGCGGTGTCGAGATCACACCNGAAGTCGCCGACGGACCGCACTCCGTCATTTTGGAACAAGTCACCAATGGTATCGCTGTCCGGATGGCTGCACTTTGGCTGCTGTCTGGTGCGAACGAGCNAGCCAACGCTAANNCAACAAGTTCACCCACCGACTGATCAACACAGCCCACCTGAAGGGCAACCACGCGNCAAAGCCGAGCCAANCAACACAACTCCATGAACGAATCAGCCAAGAGTGACCTGCTCATTGAAAATGCCCGACTGGTGGACCCAAGTCAGGATTTGGATCTCTCGGCAAGGCTCTTGGTCATCAACGGATGTGTCTCAAAAATCAATCCTACCGATCAGGAAGTTCCCGCAGCATGTGAACGCCTTGATGCCATGGGCAGGGTTGTTGCCCCGGGNCTTGTTGATTTGGGTGCTGAACTTCGCGANCCGGGCAGTGAAGAAGACGAGACGATTGAATCTGGTAGCCACGCTGCGCTAGCTGGTGGCTTCACTTCAGTGCTTTGCTGCAGCAGCACCAGACCGTGCATTGATTCACCCGGCGCGGTCGAGTTTGTTCGTCAAAAAGCCACCAAAGCACGGGGCGCACGAGTTCATGTGATTGGATGCCTGAGCAAGGGACGTGAGGGCGAGCAAATGGCCGAACTTGGTTTGCTTTCCGTTGCGGGAGCGGTCGCCTTCAGCGATGCCCCAAAATCGATGCCAAACGACGCATTGCTAAAACGCGCGCTCGAATATTGCCGGATGTTCAATCTTCCAATTTTTGATCGCCCTGAAGTCCCCGAACTGGCTGAGGGCGGCATGATGCATGATGGTCAAGTCTCGCTTGTGCTCGGTTTGAAAGGCTTGCCCACCGAGGCGGAAGACTTGGCGGTCGCTCGCGATGTACGCCTTGCCGAAGCCACCGCGGGACGCCTGCACGTCGGTCCGGTCAGCACCATGGGGGCAGTCGACATGATCCGGCGAGTCAAATCACGCGGGATTGATGTGACTGCTTCGGTTTGTCCACACAATCTATGTCTTTCCGATCTCCAACTGCGATCATTCGATTCCAAATACAAAGTGCACCCACCACTGCGCAGCGAAAAACACGTAGAAACTCTTCGCAACGCATTNGCTGACGGCACGATTGATGCNATTCAAAGCGGGCACATGCCACGCAGTCGAGAGAAGAAGATGGACGATCTTGATCTCTCACCATTCGGTGGAGCCAGTTTGGAAACAACGCTTGCAACCACAATCACCTACATGGTGGCAGAGCAATTGATTGACTGGAAAACCGCGATCGACCGGCTTTCAACAGCACCGGCACGAATCGCCGGAGTCCCGGGCGGCACACTCCAAGCAGGTGTTCCGGCTGACATTGTCATCATCGATCCCGAAGCCACTTGGACCGTCGACGGAACTCGCTTTCGCTCAAACTGCATCAGCAGCCCCTTNGATGGCCATACACTACAAGGCAGAGCAACCCATACGATCGTGGGAGGCGAAATTCGCTATCGCTTGCAGCCCGAGCTTGAGCACCTCGCCTGAGCCGTGTTGCAATCGTGTCACAGCGGCATCAACTCTAGCTCNTTGATCNGGCGAGCAATTAAATTCAGCTTATTCGCCGGATGGGTCAACTACGCTCTCGGCCTTCAGTGGCTCGGCACTGCCNGNTCCCTGACGAAGAACAATCGCCTGATTAGTGCCGGAAACCGGGAAAACCTCTCTCATTCCCCCTGGCCAAGCAACCGTAATCGACTCGACTGACTGCACATCACCCAAACCGAAAGTGACCGCCTTTTCACACTGGCTGAGGTAGCTTCGAGTTGGCATCACACACTGCCNCAGCACTCGCTCCCCAAGTGCGAGTTCAACTGTCGCTCCGATCCCGTCTCGGTTGGCATCAGTNCCCTCCAGGCTAACTCGCAACCAGTGATNCCCAGTGCTTTGNTCGTTTCGGAAGACTGCTGGCTTTCCATCACTCACGGCTATGACAACATCCTGGTCCCCATCTTCATCAAAATCACCGAACACGGCTCCCCGTCCGACAATCGGTTGGTAAAAATCTTCACCAACAGATGATTCGGGCGCNAGTACGAGCTCGCTTTTGGCGTCCCGTCCTGCATTCCAGAACAGCTGGGGTGGTTGGGCATAACGCTGGGTTGCCTGGACCTTGGAAATTTCTTCTTCNAGGTGCCCATTCGCACCGAGCAGATCGAAACGACCATCNAGNTCGACGTCGAAGAAAAACAGCCCGAATGTCAGTCCCTGCCGTGTTGGTGGACCAAAGCCCGTATACATCGCTGCATCCGTGAACTGTTTTTTGCCTGCCCGAGCCATGTAAAGTGCACTCGGCTCATTCGCAAAGTTACCGATTCCGATCGCAAGCGTTCCGTTATCTCGNAACTGAGCCGTATCGATCCCCATCGCGCCACGGGCATTACCAGTGCTACGATCGAATGCGATCCCACAAATTCGGCCTACCTCGGAGAACGTCCCATCGCGGTTATTTTCAAAAAGAAAATTCCGGACCGTATCGTTTGCTACCACGATGTCCAGCCAGCCGTCACCATTAAAATCGACTGGCGCTAGTCCCATTGCTTTCCCGAGCGGGACGCCCGTGTCATCGTTTCGAATCTGGATACCTGCCTTCTCAGAGACATCAGTGAAACTTCCGTCGCCGTCATTGTGGTACAGATACGAGAATGATCCAGAAAAGGCCTTCGGCGGGCCGTAGGCCCGTGACTCACCATCGAGTGTAAATTTCTGACTCAGGTCTGCNTCTTTGCTCCACGTCACGTAGTTNCAGACNAATAGGTCCAGCAAGCCATCATTGTCGTAATCAAAGAACCCACAACTGGTGCCCCATTTGTCGTCTCCNCCTCCAACACCNGCGTCATCGGTAACATCTTCAAAAACCCCTCCCTCATTTCTTAGCAGCCGATTTTTTCCAACCGCCGACAAAAAGATGTCCGTATCTCCATCGTTGTCGTAGTCGCCGACCGCCGCGCCCATTCCATACAAGTTCTTTCCAACCCCCGCCTCTTCGGTCACNTCAGTGAACTGAAACTTCCCATCACCTTTGTATAACCGGCACGGAGAGTCGAGTTGACCGCGAGTATCCCANGGCCAACGGGTTGAATTGACAAACAGCAGGTCTTGGTGCCCGTCGCCGTTGTAATCCAGCACGGCTGCGCCGCTTCCCATCGTTTCGGGCAACAACTTCTGACCTTCACGACCTGAGTCATGCGTGAAATTAATACCGGACGAGGTCGCAACACTCTTCATTACCAGTTGCGGCATTACCCGATCGTTTTCCTCTCGTTGCTTTGGGAGAGTCACTTCTGACTCAGTTGAATCCTCCTGCCGCACACCCATGTTCAGGTAAACCAAAGCCGCGATGACTGGAATACCCAAGATCATGAAAACTACCAAGGACGCTCGTAAAGCACTGGCGATCACCGCATCATTTTGCACGTCATCGTCATCATCAAGCTGGTTTTCGTCGAGGNTATTCATCAATTCCCATCTCAATCGGCAGCGGCAACATCCGGCTCAGCGTCTGTCACAACTTCAGTGCGTTGCATGTCATAAATCACAAGTGCTTCGGCTGCATGATTTGCCGCCGNATAACGGCGCCGCGCCGCAGGGATCGCAACTTCCGCCGCATTGTCGTCGGGTTTGTAGCGGGTGTGAAGCATACGGTGATGTTGCTCCTGCTCNNTATCACCAATCAAACCATAAATTTCAGCCAAATTGGCATGGGCAGTTACATTCTCGGCATCGATNTCAAGCACCTGTTGAAACTGCTGAATAGCATCCTGNGAGTATTTTTCAAATCCTCCTTCAATATCCAGCACCTCAGCACGCTGAGCCAAGTCAACCAAAGTCAATCCCAACGCATTGCGTACTGCATAGTCGAGAGAAAAGTCAAAGCCTCGCTNCGGTACCTTCGTTTGCAATACAGCTCGCAATGACTCTGCCGCNGCCTCCAGGTTTCCCTGCTGGCGGTTNACAATCCCACTCAACCATCCATGCGTCCACGANGGTGGTGGCGGATCCATCTCCCCCGCCCGAGTGAGTGATTCGGTCGCTCCGTTCAGATCCCCCTCGGCAAACTGAACTCTCGCCATGTTTAACGGGCCGTCAAATCGCCCCAACGCCTCAACTTCAGCAAATGCCTCGCCTGCTTGCTTGAGCTCAGCCTTTCCCTTGAGCAGCAAACCTATCCCGTAGTCGTTCCATCGCTGCCACTCTGGAATCTGACCTGAAGATGGAGCAACAGCCACACTTTNAAAGTTTGGATCCACCTGATCAACAACGAGCAAGGAAACAGTATCGCTAGCAATTTCAATGATTGGCAGATCGTTGGGGTCACCAACCTGACCCAAATCCAATGGGTCGACCTCGGGATCNCGATCTGCACGGATATAGTCCAGATACTCCGTATCAAACTTTCGATATAGCAG
>PAUV01000084.1 GCA_002712845.1 Rhodopirellula sp.
AAGCCCAGTCACAGTGAAGCCCAGTCACAGTGAAGCCCAGTCACAGTGAAGCCTCAAATAAGCCCCACCTCAAAAGCTTGATGAACCGAACCTAAACCAGTTAATAAAACAGCCGTAGGCCAAGTCAGCACAGATGAACAACAACAACAACAACAACAACAACAACAACAACAACAACAACAACAACCTTCTCATTCCCTCGCTGAAGCTTGCTGAGGTGGAATCGGTTCACCAAACGACGTGCAAACAGGTGAAGGCTGCAGTCCATTACGAAATGATGGATGCGTGCAAGGAATTGGAACAGCTAGCCGATCTGAAAGTTTCAGGCGTCTTCGTCACACTAAAAAGAGGCAACACAGCGTGGTTGCTGTGGCATGCTCGGAGCTTCTCTCGCACTATCTGAAGCTCTGGCTGATTGTGCAAAACAAACCGCACTGCATGACCTAAGAATGAACCCAATCACGGCTATCGATTTACCACACCTCACACTCTCTGTCTCAGTTCATGGCACGCCAAGGATCTTGAATGTTGCCGGTGAAGATCGAGTCAATGCAATTCACATTGGTCGACATGGACGCCGCATCCGCTACAAAACCATGTGGGTTTGCTACTGCCGGCAGTCGCCAAAGAACGCGACTGGAATGCTCGATAATTTATTGATGCTGTCTGCACGAACGGTGGCCTTCCACCGAAAACGTGGAAGAGCGAGGATGCAATGGTCGAGATTTTTGATGGGACAGACCGCTCCGTAGTGTTCTACTGCGGCGTTACCGCAGAGGAAACGCCAACGGTGAGTTCGGAAGCTCTCAAAAAGCGTTCCGGATGTATAGAACCGGACCTCGCTGCAATGCAACAAGGGGCGACGGCGATTTAATAGCAACCGATGTCGATGACATGACGGTTGCTGGCGTAGTGCTAATCGCAACCGACAACAAAAGTGAAAATCTCGGATTGCTGCAGATCAAAATCAAAGAAGGACTTCCGCTGCAATCCATGCTCTTCCAGTTAACAGAGGCGGCAGCCAAAAACTCACTCGGCCTGACGGAACCCGCTGAAAATTCACTCGCCCTCGCAGTTCTTTCTCAACTGATTCATCACGGTACCGACAGGGAATTTGATGCCAGCGAGATTGCCCTGAAAAATGCGTCATCCTTGCGATGAACAATCGATACTGGTCTCTGGAATTTAATACAGAACAGACTGTCGATGAAATCATCAACAAAGCTTTAGCGGCAGAACCATTAACAAGAGGCAGCACGAGCTTTGGCACTCTTTTGAAGCCTCTACCCACGCAACCACTAATCGTCATCAGCAGTGACATGAACCACTTCGCTAAAGACCGCGAAAACCAAAGACGGGATCAACTTGCACTAGAGCAACTCGCTGCGTCAGACCCCTCAGGACTGCTAAAAACCTGCAAAGAGGAGAAGATTAGCATTTGCGGCCAAATCCCGCTGCCTTCGTTCTGCTCACGCTGCAATACATGCAATTTACGTGCAATTATCAAAAAATTGCCTACGCCACATCCGCTGAGGCGACGGGTGACATTTCCAGCGTGGTTGGCTATGCAGGAGTAGTTTTCTAGAGTGTACCTGAGGTCGCCAAATGGCCGGCTTCCTAATTCCCTCTTCATTGTGGTCATTCCGTCACATCCGACGAACCACCCTTTCCAACAAACCACCTTGCCCCGAACTGAGAATTTGATGTCTGACAAGGTCCTGATCATTGTAGGCGACGCAAGTGAAACTCTGGATACGATGTACCCATACTACCGTTTACAGGAAGCGGGCTTCACACCAGTGGTAGCCGCTCCTGAAAAGCGGCTGTACCAAATGGTCATGCACGAAATAAAGCCGGGATGGACGATTACAAAAGAGTGGGAGGGGTACACGATTCAAGCTGACGTCGCATTCTCACAGATCAATCCCGAAGATTACGCTGGTATCCTTTTCAGTGGTGGTCGGGCTCCCGAGTACATTCGGTACGACGAGCACCTTGTCCGAGCTACGAAGCACTTTTTCGAGGCCAACAAACCAGTGGCAAGCGTCTGCCACGGCGTGGAGATTCCAGCATATGCCGATTGTGTTCGCGGACGCCGCATGGCCACCGTTCCAAAATGCAAATTTGACTTGGAAGTTTGTGGCGGTATTTTTGTCGATGAAGCGTGCGTGATTGATGGCAACTTGGTGAGTGGTCGCACATTCCATGACAACGGGCACTATGTCGGACCATGGATCAAATTGCTTGAAGACGCCCGAGAAGCATAGCAGTCGAATTGCTCGTGTCTGAACGCCAACAGCCTCTGGCCCATGAGGAACATCCCTCAGCCATGGAACCACGAGCCGGAAATCTGCCATTCCCTGTTGCTGACTGTCCAGCAACCGATGGGAGATGTTTTTGTTATCCTCAGATGCTCTGATATCGCATTCCTCATAGCCCGAACGCATGTCGTCAATTCTCCCGATCATCGATGCAGGCCTGCCCACTGGAATCGTCGAACCGTTTGCCGCACGGGTAGGCCGGGACGCGGAGACATTGACTCGAGATTCATTGAGTGAATTGCAAATCAATCTGGGCAAGCTCTGCAATCAGACCTGCACGCACTGCCATGTTGATGCCGGTCCGACAAAGACAGCCGAAAACATGTCGCCCGAAACGGCGACACGCATCTGCGAACTCGTTGACGCGTGCGAATCCCTGACAACAATCGACCTCACGGGTGGTGCTCCCGAACTGAATCCAAGCTTTCGATCTCTGGTAACACATTTCCGTGGCAATGGACTGAGAGTCATTGATCGATGCAACCTGACCATTCTGTCGGAACCGGGGCAGGAAGATTTAAGTGACTTCCTTGCCTCACACCAAGTCGATATTGTGGCATCGTTACCCTGCTACTTGGAGGACAACGTCGATGCACAACGGGGATCGGGCGTCTTTGAACGTAGCATCAACGGCCTGCAGCAACTCAATGCCTTGGGGTACGGGCAGCACAACGGTGCCTTGAAACTAAACCTCGTTTTCAACCCGACGGGCCCAACGTTGCCGCCAGACCAGTCATCATTGGAAACTGATTACAAACGAGAACTGAAAAAACGCTACAACGTTGAATTCAATCATTTGCTGGCGATTACCAACATTCCAATCAAGAGATACGCAAAATTCCTGAATAAGCGAGGGGTTTTGGCGGACTATATGCAGATGTTGGAATCAGCTTTCAATCCACAGGCAGCACGTGGAGTCATGTGCAAAGCGATGCTCTCGATTGGTTGGGACGGTCAATTGTACGACTGCGATTTCAACCAGATGCTGGGGATGTCGGTTGCCGGCAAGCCACCTCACACGGTATGGGACATCAAAGGCCTTGACGAATATATTCACCAGCGTATCGCTGTCGCTGATCATTGCTACGGCTGCACGGCCGGGGCTGGCAGCAGTTGCGGTGGCTCTGTTACCTGAACGAAAACCCAAACGAAAACAAATACATGTCCAATAAGCTCGACACTGAAAACGCTGTACGTGAACGATATTCAGCTGCGGCACAAAAGCGCGAAGCCGAACTTTGCTGTCCGGTGGACTACGACGCGCAATACCTGAAGATCATTCCACAGGAAGTCATTGACCGTGACTACGGGTGCGGTGATCCATCCAAGTGGGTTCAATCGGGTGAAACCGTACTGGATCTGGGAAGCGGCGGTGGAAAGATCTGCTTCATCGCCACACAGGTCGTGGGGCCAGAGGGCAAGGTCATTGGCGTCGACATGAATGACACCATGCTGGAACTCGCTCGCCAAAGCCAAGTCGAAGTCGCTGCCAAAGTTGGCTACGACAATGTAGATTTCCGCAAAGGAAAGATCCAAGACATGGCGATCGACCGGGACCAAGTCGATGCCTATCTGGCGGATCATCCTGTGACCAATGAAGCGAGTCTTCAGGAGCTCGAATCAATGATCCACACCATGCGGCAAGAAAGCCCGATGATTGCTGACGATTCCATCGATGTTGTCGTAAGCAATTGCGTCCTGAATCTTGTTGACGCGTCAGAGAAAGAGCAACTATTTCGTGAGATCTTTCGCGTCCTAAAACCTGGTGGACGAGCAGTGATCAGTGACATTGTCAGCGATGAATTTGTGCCCCAACACTTGCAGAATGATCCTGATCTTTGGAGCGGATGCATCTCTGGAGCCTTTCAGGAGACCGAGTTTCTGAAAGCATTTGAGAGAGCAGGTTTCTACGGATGTGAAATGCCTGTCTTGCAAGAGCAACCTTGGCAAACGGTGGAGGGCATTGAATTTCGTTCGGCTACCGTCATCGCCTACAAAGGAAAAGAAGGACCGTGCGACGACTACAATGAGGCGGTGATCTATCGAGGCCCATTTACCGAGGTAGTTGATGACAGTGGGCATGTTTTTCGCCGTGGCGAGAGAACCGCCGTATGCCGAAACAACTTCACCCTAATGACACGGGCTCCCTATACCGACGACTTCATCCCTGTACCACCACACCAAGCGGTCAAAGACGCTGATGCAAAACCCATGAACTGTGACGGGCACGAAAGATCACCGAAAGTCACCAAAGGCAAAAACTACGACCTAACAATTGTTGGTGATGACTGCTGCGGGACAGGCGACTGCTGTTGAACAACAACGCGACAAAAAGAGGGGCAAGTTGCCGTAAAATCTACAGCATGAAAACCGTCAGCAATGAAGACGGTTTAGCAAAAAACCAGCAAGCATGCGGTCGCTTACAGTCCGACACTTCTGACTGCAACCATCCTCATGGCTGTAATCATGTAAAGTTTTCAACCACACCCACGCCCTGAATACCTGATTCACGTAGCCGATAGGAAAACTCGTTGATGGCAAGCGTATCTGTCCGCGTCATATCCCGGACAATGATTGCACTGTCAACCGCCGATGCACACTGATGGATCTGGCTTGATTGTGATGTCGGCCCATCGATAATGATCAGCTCAAACTTGTCTTTCAAAAGATCGACCAACTGTACGACCTCGTAACCTGTTGCAGCATTTTTTCCTTTGGGTGGCATCAGCGGAATGAGTGTCACACCATCTTCTACTGCATGCACGGCGACTTCCTTGATCGGCAAGCCCGCGCGAATGGTATCAACCCAGCCATACTGCAATTCCAATCGAAGCTCGTCTGCCAACTTGGGCAATTCGAGATTTGCATCGACCAGAGCAACGCGTTTACCCGCTGCTGCAGCGGCCATCGCTAATCCAATCGCGACAGTACTGCGACCCTCGCCAGGCTGGGCACTGGTGACAATCACGCTATTGAGTCCAGAATCAATTGCATCCGACATTCGCTCCGCAATCTGCTGAAAAAGACGCCCTTCGAAGAAAAGGTCCGCGACCGTTGTGGGAACATCTAAAACATCAACCTCCCAAACAGCCTGAAAAGGTTTTAGTCCGACCTGTGGGTTGCTTTGCTCGACATCGTTGTGAGTCGCCCCAGAGATTGACTCATCAGCCCCAGCCGGCTGATACGTATCTTGCAGTGGAGCATAACGATCTGAACTGGAACCATGCTCACCCTCTGATGTATCCGGTTGACCTTGTTCCCCAAGCTTGGCAGCCGTGACAAACGGATTCTCGATAATTAATTCGGGCACTTCAGCTTCAGTCTGCAAAGTTTCGGGACGGGCTGCCGATTCAGAGGGTTGCTGATGCCGCTGTGACTGTTGTGTTGAAAATTCGTTTTCCAAAGTAAAATCGGAAGCCAAGCTACCAGCATCCGCTTCCCGCATGCCTCTAAGAACATCCGCAGGTCGTACTTTGCTGATCTCTTCGTTTACGAAACTTGCAGCGTCCGTGAATGTCGATGCATAGGCATCCTGAATGGGCTGAGTGAAAGTATCTGGCTCATCAGGTGAAGCCGCATGTCGTTGGCTGCTTACTGGATCAACGGACTCGATACCTAGCCGAGTGCCCCTTAAGTCTGCGTCACGATCGCGTGGTTCGAATGACGATGTCTGATCACCCGTTAGAGGCTCAAGGTGCGGCCGTGGAATTCCATCGCCAGCATAGTCCGCGCGTGATACGCGGTCAGTTTGAGGGTCAACCCACACACGAGCTGTCGAAGCAACCGACTGATCCAATTCCAATCCGCCAGTGGCATCATTATCCGAAGTAGAATCGGGAGCCTGCTGACGCGGGTTCTTGCGTGCTCTGGTTTCTGGCGTTGCCCGGCTTGCCAACGGGTCTTGGTTTACTGATCCCTGGTCTCCCAATTCAATTCCACCAGACTGATTGGACTGGTCGCTCGCGGGTCGCCTTCGGGAAAACGCTTTGACAAAAGCTTGATCGCTCATAACAAACAGAATCAGTTGGAAGGTGATGAATAGGTTGGGCTCACTGTGTTGCCAGATGGAACACGTGGAAAATACTTGGACCAATCTGGAATACCAGAAGGTGTAGCCGTGCGCTGATAGGTGGGCGTCTGGCTAGCAGGCACCGAGATTCCATAAGCAGCTGGCTGTCCGGTTTGCCGTGGCTGATTTTGTTGCAGCTCGGATTGATCTGTTCGAGTAGCTGCTGGACTAACTGGTGCGACCATCGAAGCGTGGGGTTGTTGGAACGAGTCACTTGCATTCCGCGGACTGTTTTCAGCGGAGGCAGATTGCGAATTGCGGTATTCATCCAATCCCACTGGCTGACGCAACAAGGCACTACTTGTCGATGAATTGTCCTCAAGCTGGCTCTCCCCCGACGCTACTGCTGTACCAGTACTGAGACTAGTTTGGGGGACGGTTTGACTAGCATCTTGCAGGACGCGATCAGGCTCTGCGACGGGGGCTCCTGTCGAGCTGTCTGCGACAGCAGCTTTTGGCAAACTGATCTCATCATCAGTGCCATATTCAAGCCAATCACGACCATCTGCCAAAGAGGCATCATCGGAGTCATCCTTGCCTACCCGGCCGGTGTACAACGCAGCGGCAACAACGACAAGCAGCAGGGCAACGACGATACCGTGCGAGCCGATGGAGTCCATCCACGACCTTCCAGCCGGCCTACCGGTTGGTGCCAGAGGCATCGTTTCCTTGCGATCGGGTGACCGATTGCTTGCACCGTAACGTGCGATGGACTCACGGTTGACTCCGGCTGAGGGCATCGTCGCTGGTGTTTCGGTCCCCCCCACAACGGCAGCTGGTGTGGGAAAACGCAGTTCAGCATCATTTCCGTTGCCCGGTTGGTCCGAGTTCGCCATTTGTTGAGTCGTCGGAATCCGCACCGCCTGCGTACCCTCAGGTTTCACACTTCCAAACGGCATCTCGGCCACATGATGGGCCAAATTTCGTCCCGCAGGCGTTGATGCGGAGTCCGAAATTTCGGTTCTGCTCATGTCGCGGCCGAGATCAGCACGCAAATTTGGCAGCTGAAAAAGGGTGGGTGGCAATGCGTTAGGAGGCCCGGTCGGCTTTGCTAGGTCGGGATTTCCTTCCTGGAATTGCGGTTTTTTCCGCTCATCTGGCCATTTTGGCGAGACGGTCATGCGATCTTCCTGGATGGGCGAGTATCTGAATGGTCAATGTCGAGATTTGCACAGATGAGCGATTACGCATTTGCAAGTTCTCGAGGCTCGAAAAGCACAGACGCGGTCTTTCTGCATCTGCGTATTAGCCAAAACGAAGAAGCTGAAGCAAGATTGAATCTGAATCTCTCTCAGTTCGGGTTGTGAATCAGGAGACTGGCGAGGAAACTACGTACGAATTCTTTTACACTTTTGCGTGAAACTGGCTCCCAGAATGCTCCAAGCCGATACCAAGTCCTCTCTCGTCTCTGGTCTGATTCGTGAACGAATCCTGCTGCTGGACGGTGCCATGGGCACCATGATCCAGCGTCTCAAACTGGACGAGACTGCTGTCCGGGGAGAAAGATTTGCTGAGCACCACAAAGACCTGAAAAACTTCTCGGATATTCTGTGCCTGACGCATCCCGAGAAGATTACAGGCATCCACCACGCCTACTACGAGGCGGGCAGTGATATCGTAGAAACAAACTCCTTCGGAGCATCGCCAGTCGGGATGCTGGAGTTTGATTTACCAGTGGAATTGGTTGATGAGATCAACCTTGCCGCTGTCAGTTGCGCGCGGAAAGCGGCTGACGAGTGGACCGAACGAACACCAGACAAACCCCGTTTCGTCGCTGGATCGATCGGCCCCACGACAAAACAAACTGCAATTAGCACGAACGTCGATGATCCTGCACACCGGGATACCACTTTTGAAGAAATGCGAGCCAGTTACCTGATGCAGGTTGCTTCTCTGGTCAACGCCGGGGTGGACATTCTGCTGCCCGAGACGGCCATCGACACCCTCAACCTCAAGGCGTGCTTGTTCGCGATTCAGGATTTCTTCGATACCGGCGGAAAACGGGTCCCGGTGATGGTCAGTGGTACTTTTGACCAAGGTGGGCGAACCTTTGTGAGTGGCCAGAGCGTCGAAGCTTTCGTGACCTCCCTCTCGCACTTCCCGATGTTGTCAATCGGAATGAACTGCGCTCTTGGTCCTGACGTCATGCGATCGCACATCGAGGAGATGTCACAATCGACTGCCATTCCGATCAGTTGTCACCCCAACGCCGGGTTGCCCAATGACATGGGTGAATTCGATCTAGGCCCGAAAGCCATGGCTGACATCGTCGGCGAGTACGCGGACAACGGGTGGGTCAATATCCTCGGTGGTTGTTGTGGAACAACGCCAGACCACATTCGGGCCATGGAAGCTCGGATCGGCGGGGTGAAGCCAAAGCAGGACGCAGCGGGCCCCGTGTGGACACGTTTATCCGGTCAATTGCCAATGGTGATGCGACCCGAAATCCCATTCACGATGGTGGGTGAACGGACCAACGTCACCGGTAGTCGAAAATTCGCACGTTTGATTCGCGAAGAACTTTACGAGGAGGCAGTTGAGGTTGCCCGCGAACAGGTTCAGAACGGCGCTACGATCATCGATATCAATTTCGACGATGCGTTATTGGATGGGGCCGAAGCCATGACGCGTTTTTTGCGTCTGATTTCAGGTGACGATATCGTTGCAGCGGTACCCGTCATGATCGACAGCAGTAAATGGGAAGTGATCGAAGCCGGTCTCCAAAACACACAAGGGAAGGCGATCGTCAACTCGATCTCGCTGAAAGATGGCGAAGAAAAATTTCTGGAACGTGCCCGTTTGGTAAGACAGTATGGCGCAGCGGCAGTGGTAATGGCGTTTGATGAAAAAGGCCAAGCAGCCGACGAGGACAGCAAAGTACGCATCTGCAAACGCGCTTACGACCTACTGGTGAACGAGGTGGATTTCCCACCTGAGGACATCATTTTCGACCCGAACATTCTGACAGTAGCGACTGGCATTGAAGAACATGACAACTATGCAGTTGACTTCATCAACGCAGTGCGACGCATCAAGCAAGAATGCCCCAACGCCAAAACAAGCGGCGGCGTCAGCAATATCAGCTTCAGTTTCCGTGGAAATGACCGTGTGCGAGAAGCCATGCACAGCTCGTTTCTGTTTCATGCTGTCAAAGCTGGTCTCGACATGGGCATTGTCAACGCTGGACAACTTGAGATTTACGAAGAGATTCCCAAGGAATTGTTGGAATGCGTAGAGGATGTCCTCCTGAATCGACGTCCTGATGCGACGGATCGACTACTGGATCTTTCTGAAACGGTGAAGGGGAGTGGGAAGAAAAAGAGCGGTGAAGACCTGACGTGGCGGGAAGCTCCCGTCACCGAACGTATGCGACACGCATTGATCAAGGGCATCGACAAGTACATCGTTGAAGACACCGAAGAGGCACGGCAGGAATTTGATCGTTGCCTGCAAGTGATCGAAGGCCCATTAATGGATGGGATGCAAATCGTTGGCGATTTGTTCGGCGAGGGAAAAATGTTCCTTCCNCAGGTGGTCAANTCTGCGCGAGTGATGAAAAAAGCGGTCGCCTATCTCGAACCCTTTATGGAGGAAGANAAGCGAGCAGCNGGGATTGAGTCCAACTCATCACGAGGNAAGTTTCTGATTGCAACGGTGAAGGGTGACGTGCATGACATCGGTAANAACATTGTGGGTGTCGTGCTGCAATGCAACAACTATGAAGTCATCGACATGGGTGTCATGGTCTCAACAGACGCAATCATCGAAGAAGCTGAAAAGAAAAATGTCGACATGGTAGGTCTGAGTGGACTGATCACCCCAAGCCTGGATGAGATGGTCCATGTTGCCAGAGAGATGAAGCGTAAAAAACTGGAAATCCCGTTGCTTGTTGGGGGCGCGACGACAAGTGCCAAGCACACCGCAGTCAAAATTGCACCCGTATATCCAGGGCCAATCATTCACGTCCTAGATGCCAGCCGCAGTGTAAATGTCGTAGAGAAGCTGCTCAACAAAGAGACTCGCGGCGACTTCATCGAGACGAACGCAGCCGAGCAAAGAAAGCTGGTTGCCGGTTACGAAGGTCGAAAACAGAAACTCGTCACCTATGCCGACGCGTTGAAGAATCGCTTTGCAACCGACTGGGAGACTGTCAATATCAACAAACCCTGTTTCACAGGCACTCAGGTATTAGAGAATTTNCCACTGTCGGAAATCAGATCCTACATCGACTGGTCGCCTTTCTTCATGACATGGGAATTGNGGGGCAAATACCCCAAGATTTTTGATGANCANGTCGTCGGGGAACAAGCAAAAGAGCTTTATGAAGANGCTAACGCANTGCTTGATCAGATCATCGCCGACCAAACNTTAACAGCAAATGCTGCTTATGGCTTCTGGCCAGCCGCCAGCGATCAAGATGACATCATCTTATTCACTGACGAATCAAGAAGCGAAGAACTAACACGCTTTCATATGTTGCGTCAGCAGTGGGAACGCCGTGGTCAAAAAGATTATCGCTCCCTCGCCGACTATGTCGCACCGGTAGATTGTGGCCGAGAAGATTACATCGGTGGCTTTGTGGTTACGACTGGCATCGGGGCTGATACTCTTGCCGATAAGTTCAAAGCCGATCTTGATGACTACAAAGCGATCATGGTCCAAGCTGTCGCAGACCGCCTTGCTGAAGCGTTTGCCGAACTGATGCACGAGAGAGCAAGAAAAGAATGGGGATTCGGTGCTGGAGAAGCTCTGGAAAAAGAAGACCTGATCGCTGAAAAATACNGAGGNATTCGCCCTGCGGCTGGTTATCCCGCGTGTCCAGATCACACCGAAAAAAGANCCCTGTTTGATATCTTGCAGGCAGAAAAAAACACCTCNGTAGAACTTACTTCAAGTTTTGCAATGGCACCGGGCGCAAGCGTCAGTGGCTTGTATTTCGGCCACCCCGATGCACGCTACTTTGCAGTCGATCGTGTCACACGAGACCAGATTGAGTGCTATGCAAATNGAAAAGGCATTTCGATTGAAGAGGCTGAACGATGGTTGAGTCCCAATCTTGCCTACGATCCTGACTGACGTCCGAAACGGCTTGCCTTTGTCACGACACACACAGTGAGGTAACGATGCAAATCATGCCCCCACGCGTGGGCGCGAGTGCGGAACCAATGGCATGGTTGATCGATACCAGGCGATGCTCCGCAAACCAACAGAGTAGGGCGGGGCAGAGTTGACGCAGGGTCACCCGTACTTTGGCTGAGATTCATATTTCGCCAGAAGCNAATGCGATTCATCGCAACGAAGCAATTTGCGTTCGCCCCAAGTTAACGAGGGACCACGATTTGTTAGATTCATGTCGCCTTTCGCTACACAATTGAAACACTTGAGAGAAAGAAGACATCGTAGAAATGCCACCGTCANTTCAAGCGACNTCTGTCTTGCNTCGAACTATTTCCAGATCATNGCAACGTAATTTTTCANGCCGCANTTCCATNTCTAGGCTATCTTCACAAAGTACCGAGCCGAGACACTTTCGTCGTATCACGCTGCCTCGAAGTCGACATCGAGAGCGTTGACTTTTCTACGCCGTTGACACTGGCTGCGTGAACCAGTCATGTTCAGCGTGAAATCTCAGTTTTCGGGAACTTGGGTGAACCTCAGTTACGGGCTGAGTGTCTGTCCTTCGGTGAGCGATCAGCGAGCGTTGCTGATACCCCAACATGGGCCTGCCGAACGGCCCCATCTCTCCATCATCAATCGATGGTCTTCTCAATCCCCCCCAGCCTCTTTCGGGTGTGAACGCATCACTGATTTAAGCTTCCCGGGAGTCAGAGGGGTAAAGGATCAGGGAAATGCCTGTTTCCACGTCGTTTTGGCGAGCAACGGAGACAGGACCTAGCGTGTCCCGGTCCAAAATTGAACCAAATCGGCTATGTTTTCATCATGGATATATCAACAGAACTGGCCGATCGCGTGATGCGACTGGTTGTCTCGGCCGACTACCGGCCCAGCAAGCCCAAGCAAATTGCAACTGCCCTCAAGCTTGGCCTCGACGAGTATCGGGAACTCCGTCGTGTCATCAAACAACTCGTTCTTGAGGGCCGTCTACTTTACGGTTCCAACCATTTGGTGGTCAGCGTGGGCGCGATTGGAGGCCCCAATGATTCGCTGCGTGGAACATTTCGCAGAGCCATGGGCGGTGACTTTGGTTTTGTGCGGCCCAACCACGCAGAAGATGACTCTGATGTACCGGATGACATATTCATACCAGCTGGTTACACCGCAGGTGCAATGGAAGGAGACCTGGTAAATGTTGAGGTCCGCCCAAGTCGCCGAGGTGGCAATGAAGGACGTGTGACGGAAGTCCTGCAAAGAGCCCGAAGACAATTCACAGGCACTTTCAGAACCATCGATGGCGAGGCAGCAGTCTTTCTGGATGGCACGCACTACGAGGCCCCCGTAAGCGTTGGTGACATCCGGGGTTTACCGCTGACCAACGACGACAAAGTCTTTGTCGAAATTGTTGACTACCCGGATGAGAGTGGTGTTGGCGGCGAGGCCGTCATCNTGGAACGCTTGGGAAGTAACAAGAACCCAGCGATCGACACATTGTCAATCATCCGACAATACGCACTTCCAGATGCCTTTCCAGAGAGCGTTCTGGATGCGGCGAGGCAGCAGGCTGATGCATTCAGCGATGAAGAGGTACCAGAGGCTCGCAAAGACCTCACAAAAATGCTTACGATCACCATTGATCCGTTTGACGCCCGTGATTTTGATGATGCAATCTCTCTGCAGCGAGAAGAAGGACGATGGCGTCTCTGGGTACACATCGCAGACGTCAGTCACTTTGTGCCCGCCGGCAGTCCGATTGACGAAGAGGCACGCAAACGGGCTACCAGCGTTTACCTGCCTGATCGTGTAATCCCAATGATCCCCGAGATCATCAGCAATCACTTAGCAAGCCTTCAACCAGACCGTATGCGACTGGTAAAAACTGTTGAGATCGAGATCCAGGATGACCTGACAATCACGCACACAGAAGTGCACAACGGCGCGATCCATAGTGACTTGCGATTGAATTACGAACAGGTCGATCAATTCCTTGCGAACCCTGAATCGCGAGTGGAGACGTGGGGAGCACCCATCTGCGACTTACTACAGGAGATGCACACTCTGGCGATGAAGATGCGGAAGGCAAGGTTCAAAGGAGGAGCTCTCTCAATGGACATGCCTGACATCAAACTGGATCTCGATAAGAGTGGAAAAGTGCGTGGGGCCCATCGTGTTGAGCACACAGAGAGTCACCAAATCATTGAAGAGTTCATGCTGGCGGGAAATCAAGCCGTTTCCACATGGCTGGATGACCTCGGACTGAATCACCTTCACCGCATCCACCCTCCACCAGATCGTCGAAAACTGCGGCAACTTTCCAGCTTTGTAAAAGACCTAGGCATCGATGCCGGCTCTGTTGAAAGTCGATTTGATATCCAAAAGGTTCTCGACTCCGTCGATGAAACGCCACTGGAAGATGCCGTTAATTTTGCAGTACTCAAGAGCATGAACAAGGCGATTTATGCGCCACAGCTCGAAGGGCACTACGCTCTGGATATGGAACACTACTGCCACTTCACCAGCCCAATACGGAGATACCCCGACCTGACGGTTCACCGTCTGGTGCAAAAAATCCTGGACAAGAAATCAACACCGGATGACCCATTCGCCTCGCTTGTAAAACTGGGGCATCACTGCAGCGACATGGAACGCAATGCTGCGGCTGCCGAGCGCGAACTGATCCAGCTGAAGCTTCTGCACTTTCTTAACAAGCATGTGGGTGAAACCATGGAAGCGGTCATCAGCAGAGTCTTTGCTGACGGCATCCATGCCCGCTGTGTCAAATTGCCTGTCGATGGATTCATTCCAATCACAACGCTTCCCAACGACCAATACCGTTTCGAACGCCGCGGGCAAATGATCAGCGGATTTCGACAAGGCAACCGATTTCGTCTTGGCGATCTCTTGACCGTCAAAGTTTCGAAGGTTGATTTACAGGATCGGCAACTTTATCTGGATGTTGTAAAAAACCATACCGTGCATGGTGAATCGGACTCCCCTCAGCCCAAATCAACCAAGCCTAATTACAAGTCCAAACGCCAGAAAGATCGACGGGACAAGCGAAAGAAAAAGAAGCGTAAACGATAGGCAAGGCCACCTATCTGGGGGCTTCCTGATCCCGACGCAGGCGTCAGAACCAGTCCTTCCAGTCCGCAACGATGAACCTCCACGCCGGAACATGATCCGCTGCCACGCAGCAGCCGGCTCATGAACTAGACTGTAATACAGTACGTCTCCTCACTCCGCAGGCGGTATCCCGATAGATGAGAAAATCCCTCGTCCTCATACTTCTGCTGCTGATTGCAACCAAAACGGCCGCCGTTCTGTTGCAGGGACCAGTCCCGATTCAACGGGATGCATTCGGGTACTGGAAACTGAGTGCACTGGTGATGCAGGGAGACTTCCTGATGTTGCAGGATCCGATCGCATACCGAACCCCGATCTACCCATGGTTCTTGGCCATTCTGCGTTTTCTATGCGGGTCACATACCCTGCAAATATTGGCAGTCATTCAAGGAATATTTTCCTTGGGTTCGTTAATCATTGCAGCCTCCATCGCAGCAAGAATTACTCAGCTACCCAAAGCGTTCGCATTGACGCTGGCTGTGTCAGTACCCATCGTTTCCAGCCTTGTCTTTGATGCTGCCGTTCTCTCTGAGTCCATGTTCATCCTTCTGTTCATGCTGAACCTGCTGGCGATTTTGGATTACGCCAAATACGGCACGGCCACGCGAGCGTCGTGGGCTGGCTTTACATTTGCGATGACTCTACTGACGCGCCCCATCGTGATGTTGATCTGGATTCCGCATCTCTTCTTTCTACTACTAATTCACCTTCGCAAGAATGGTCGACTGCGTAGGCTTTCCATGAAGCCGATTCCATATCGAATTCGAACCTACCACCTGTTACTTGCCGGCCTAATCGTTACTGGCTGTTCCGCACCATGGATGCTGCGCAACCAGTTGCTATTTGGAAAACCGTTCCTGACCGAATTTGTTGGCCGAAACATTTGGATCGTCACATTTCGAGATGGCTCGGGTGCAGGACTGGAAATGCCACTTAGCGGCAGTTCTGACCAACTACGCGAGCGCCTCAACCAGGTCGGTGCTGCCGATCAATGGCAAGATACATGGGAAGTGTCAAATGCTCTTGTTCGGTCCGGACTCAATGATGCTGCAGCAGACCAACTTATGAAGAAGGTCGCACTGCAAGCTGCCCAGCAAAACAAACCAACGTTCGCCTACAAAGCGTTTCGTAGAGTCATTAATTACTGGCGCTGCCCGGCCACTGAGCTTCCCTCACAGGGAAAGTCAGGTGGCCCGTTTTATGGTCAGCAAACCTGGCGTCATTCCAGTTCAATTATCGACTTTGCACTGCAAAACCGTTTCAGCCAATCGGTGATCTTGAACACTTGGCTTCTGAGCGGGCTGGCATTTTGTGTCGTTCTGTTGATGGTCAATTACCCAACGCGAGCTTATGGAATCTGGATATTCACCATGCTGGCGTATTTTTCTCTGGTCACAGGTATTCTGGAAATTCCCGATTATCGCTACCGAATCGTAGTCGAACCTCTAGTAGTTCTTTCCTTTGGTTCAGTTTTGGCAATACTGCTGTCACGGCACCGAAAAACAGCAAAAGTCATAAACAGCGTCTGATGCACTGAACTGATTGCTAAAGTATGCGTAGAAGCCAAGACGTCGTGAATATACAAAACTGTTTGACGACTGACGCACTGCCTATTCTTTTCAACGTCCTCTTTCCAGCATTAAAGCTGACGACAGCATGACTGAACTGCCCGAGTTATCCGTTGTCATGCCTTGCTTGAACGAAGCAGACACTGTCGGAATCTGTGTTGAAAAAGCAGTCCGGGCCATGCGGGAACATGGGGTAAACGGTGAAGTTGTCCTAGCTGACAACGGCAGCAGCGACAATTCGAAAGAAATTGCGGTAGCTCAGGGTGCCAGGACAGTCGACGTTGCTGAACCAGGATACGGTGCGGCGTTGATGGGTGGTATTGAAGCCAGCCGTGGCAATTACGTCATCATGGGTGACTGTGATGACAGCTATGACTTTCTTGAAATCCCAGCGTTCGTAGACCAGCTTCGTCAAGGCTCTGACTTGGTACAAGGATGTCGCCTCCCGCGCGGTGGAGGCCAAGTTCTACCCGGTGCAATGCCTTTCCTACACCGCTGGTTTGGGAACCCTGTTCTGTCATGGTTGGTGCGACTGATGTTTCGGATACCAATCCATGATGTTTACTGTGGAATGCGCGGATTCACAAAAAAACTGTATGACGATCTGGATCTGCGATCTCCCGGAATGGAATTCGCCACAGAGATGATTATCAAGAGTGGGCTTCACAACGCGAGCATGGCGCAGGTTCCCATTACTCTGCACCCCGACGGCCGACAGGAACACGGTCCGCATCTGAGAACCTTCCGCGATGGCTGGAGAACGCTTCGACTGTTTCTGGTATTCAGCCCGAAGTGGACTTTTTTTCGCCCCGGTTTATTACTGATCCTGATTGGGCTACTCGGTTACGCACTCGCGTTACCGCAGATTCGTATTTTCAATGCAGCCTTGGACGTGCACACACTTCTGATCGCAAGCTTGGCCATTTTGCTAGGCTGGCAGTGCGTTCTTCTGGCAACTCTTGCACAAATATTTGCGGCCCGCGAAGGGATGATGCCTGCTCTACCCAAGCTAGAAAAAATCACTGTGGAACATGGCATCGGATTTGGTTTGATCATGTCGACGGTCGGTGCAGCACTGATCACCATGGTAATATTCACTTGGTGGCAAGGCGATTTTGGAAAATTAGATTACCCTCAAACCATGCGATTAGTTGTGCCAGGCGTCACCCTCATAGCCGTGGGCTTTCAGACCGCGATGGCATCTTTGATGGCAGGAGTGCTAAGGATGCAGCGGCGAAACCGCTCGTGATAATACAACACCACCGCTTAAGCCAAGACGCCATCCATGCAGAGCATTCTTCCCACGCCTCTGCCAAGACACGAATCACTTCTGTTACGAATACGCTTTCATCCCAGGCATCATGAACGCTTCCGATACTGCCAACGAAAGCACGCCAGTGATCAAACGACATGTTGAGTCGGGAGCGGTTTGTTGCGATCAAGCATGGGAAAACGCATACAAACGATTTGAAACTCCAGAAGAAGAGATCGCAAAGTTCATCCAACGGCTACGCCTACTGGGATTTGAGAATCGACCACGTGACATCCGAGTTGCTGAACTGTTTTGTGGTCGAGGGGGAGGCCTGATCGCCTTGAAACGGCTTGGTTTCATGAACATCGAAGGAGTGGACCTCTCTGAAACACTACTACTTCAAAACCAAACTGGGGCAACGCTGCATCTCGCTGACTGTCGCAACCTACCCTTTGAAGATGCGAGTTTGGACGCGGTGATCATCCACGGTGGGTTGCATCACCTGCCCCACTTGCCTGAGGATCTGGAGCAGGTTCTATCTGAAATCCATCGTGTCCTTAACCACGATGGAACATTTCATGCTGTCGAACCATGGCTAACGCCGTTCCTTCGATTCGTTCACGCAGTGATTGAAATTCCGATGGTTCGTAAGGTCTACGCCAAAGGGGACGCACTCGCCGTGATGATCCAACATGAGCGTGAAACCTACGAACAGTGGTTGAGCCAACCCGTCGCCATCCAAGAATTACTGGACAAGTACTTTGATGCCGAAATGAATCGGACTGGTTGGGGAAAGATACAGTTCACAGGGCTCAAAAAGCGTTCTTGCAATTGAATGGCAAGCGTTTCGGCGATCTGCGCACATCATCCAAATTCAGTCCAACGAAACAAACGGCAAGCTGAAAGCCTCTGCAACTGCAGCATTTGTCGCTTGATGGTCATGGATATTAATCGCGTCAACAAGTGGCTGACAATCAGCCAAGGCCTTCTCGAGTCCAATATCAGCTAGACGCCTAATCCAGCTCAACGTCGCGTTGCACAGGGCGAATGTGCTGGTGCGTCCGACTGCACCCGGCATGTTGGCGACACAGTAATGAACCACCTCATCAATCACGTACGTGGGATCGCTGTGCGTGGTCGGACGACTGGTTTCAACGCATCCACCCTGATCGACAGCAACATCAATCACGACGCTTCCCGCCTTCATCATACTCAGGTCATCGGCTCGCACTAACTGCGGAGCCTTTGCACCAGGAATCAACACCGACCCGATGACCAAGTCTGCCCTGCGTAATTGTTCGAGGATGTTATGTCGATCGCTATAGAGCGTATTCACATTTGCTGGCATGACGTCGTCGAGGTAACGCAGGCGATCCAAGTCAACGTCCAATATTGCAACGTCTGCTTGAAAACCTGCAGCGATGCGTGCTGCATTAGCACCAACCACGCCACCTCCAAGAATCGTAATGTGTGCAGGCGCTAGACCAGGCACCCCACCCAATAAGATTCCACGCCCCATTTGCGGGCGTTCAAGATATTTTCGCCCCCTCCTGAATGCTCATGCGGCCAGCCACTTCACTCATCGGAGTCAGTAAAGGCAGTCGACCCTGTGAATCCTTCAGCGTCTCATAAGCCAGGCAGGTCGCACCCGAGTCAATCATCGCCTCAGTCAATTCACGACTGGCAGCGAAATGAAAATAGGTAAACAGTAACTGCCCCCGACGTAGAAGCTTAAACTCGGCAGCCTGAGGTTCTTTAACCTTGATGACCAGATCAGCACGACTGAAAAGCTCTTCTGCATTATTGACCAGCGTAGCTCCAGCCCGCAAATAATCATGGTCTGCAATACCCGATCCGAGGCCAGCTCCCGCTTGAACCAACACCTGATGCCCTCGACCGACTAAGTCTTCCACGCCNAACGGCANCATGGAGACACGGTACTCATCCGTTTTGACTTCTGTTGGTACACCGACAATCATTCATCACACCATTCAATTTGAGTACTTTTCAATATCTATCTCAATATCTATCTCAATATCTATCAGTAACAATCTATCAGTAACAATCTATCTCAATATCTATCAGTANCAGCCAACGCTATCAGTAACGGTCAGCAAACGGCCGCGCTTCACNGACCAACTGCTTCAGCATCTTCTCTAACTGCGTTTTCAGCTCAAGCATCAACGGATCAACTTCACCACGAGGTGCTTTTTCAGCTGGGACACTGATCGCTTCACCAATTTGGATCACTGCTCGCAAGGGAACACCACAGTCAGCTTTCCCGCAAATCGATTCTTCAATCCGCTGAATGGTTTCCACAATTCTAGTATCTGTGACTTCAACAGAATCGAGATAAGAATTTGGATAGGAGATCATTTCCTGAACCATGTCCACCGCAATCACATCCTGTCGAAACTGGACTTCAGACTTCTGGTCCACATCCTGTCGAAAAAATTGTGATGCTATTTCTGTGCGAATTGCCCTCACTCGCTCTCGCGTATTTCCCTGCCCAGACTCTATTGCCAATCTGCTTTCAATGCGTTGAAGAATGCTTGCGACTAACGCATCACGTCTTTGTTCTATTGTTCCAGACCCTGTTGTTCCAAGATATTGCACTTCTCGCAACACAAATGCACCATCCACCACTCTTCTTGTCCGCTGCACAATCGACAANCCAGGCGGTGTTTGCCAACCAAATCCTCGCTCAATCTGTGACAACCGTTGGCGTGCCCAATCGCAGATATCGTCCGCACAAAGATATTTGATCGCAATCGGATGAATCACCACATTACCATTTGACTTTTTCTTACGTCGTCGCGCTGCCGACCGTGCAATGAATGACACCCCATTAAGGAGTGGTTTCAAGACATCATTACTTCGATTGGTAGTTCCTTCAGGAAACAAAACCAAGGGTCGNTCAGCCATGGTCAGAATTGCCATCGCGGTATCTAGAGCTTGGCGGTCGACCCCTTCACGATGAATACTGAATCCTCCCATCTTCTGGATGGCAAATCCATCAAATTTCCCTTGATTGAACAAATGCCAAGAAGCCATTGCATAGAGTTTTGTCTTGAGCAATCGAGCAGGCCACCCCAAAACGAGCGGATCTGCGTAGCGACAGTGATTCGGCGACAGCAAAATCCCATCACCGCGATCCAGCGATTTCTTGAGGTGTTCGAGTCCGCGACACTCCCACGAAATGACGCCTTCCTTGCGTCTTAAATACCAGTCAACCAGCCGCAGCCTCTGAATGAAAAATGGCCACATCGAGCCACTATGTGGCGGTACAAACTGGTAAGGCCGGTCAAAAACGACAGTCATTGGTGATTCGCCCGATCGCTTCTCTAACCGCGGGACATTTCATCAATGCAAGAAGTCACCCGCCAGAAACCCGATAAACAATGAGACCAAGATGCAGGCGATCAGTAAAGCGACTGCCAACANGGGNTCGATTCCCCTCGAACGCCCACCCGAACTNCGTCCACTNATACTACTGGCNATCTTCGAAGTNTTGCCATGCTGAGAATCAGCAATNCCNACGTCAGATGCNCCCGATNTGGAAACAGGGCGTACCTTTTCNGACTTGGNTTGCTTCTCACCGACNTGNGAATTCGGCCGATAACCAGACTCNGACTGAAGATCGAGGAAGCTCCCACCCACAAGATCAGGACGCGGCTTCACATCGACCAGACGGCCACTGTCACTGGCGCTCAGACCCTTCTTTCGGACCAATGCGGATCGATTATTTGCCAAGGTGTCGTCATTCTTGTTACTGATGGTATCACCATAACGCGACGAAGAGTCATCATCATCGAGCGAAATGGAAGATGATTCATCAGTGTCAAACTCGGGCATGTCTCCAAGCCCGGCAGTAACTTTCGTTCCCTTGGGTACCTTGCTTGTGTATTTTTCAAGGACCTCTGCAACGTCAGAAGCAGATTGGTAGCGGTAGCGTGGATCCTTCTGAATCATCTTCACGCAAATACCCTCCAACTCACCTGGGCAGTCAGGCCGCAACTGTCGGATCGCTGTTGGCATTTCAGTTTGATGCTTGGCAATTCGCTGTGCCAAAGTTCCGTCACTGAATGGTGGTTTTCCTGTTAACAGGAAATACATCGTGCAACCGAGCCCATAAATATCAGCACGGTGATCAACCTCGTGACTATTCAAAGCCTGTTCGGGTGCAAGGTAATCTGCAGTGCCAAGAACATTTTCGTTGTTGGCTACAGTCAGTGACTCATCATCTGTCGCAGTGACAAGTGCAAGTCCCATGTCGAGCAAGCGAACCACACCGTCAACATCAATCAACAAGTTCGCGGGTTTAACGTCACGATGGATCACACCCTTCTTGTGAGCATGGGCTAGGCCTCGTGCGCCTTGCGCGATCAGGTCAGCCGCTGTCGATGGATCGACAGCACCGTCTCGTTTGACCAACTGTTGCAAATCCAAACCATCGACATATTCCATCACGATGTAATGCACATCGTCTTCATTGTCGATGTCGTAGGCCAAAACAATGTTTGGATGGTTGAGCGAAGCAATCGCTTTGGCTTCGAGCATAAATCGAGCCAAATAGGTTGCATCATTCACTCGACTCTTCGGCAACACTTTGATGGCACGCTTGTCGCCCATCTTGATGTGCTCGGCGAGATAGACACTGCTCATGCCGCCAGTGCCAATGTGCCCCAACAACTTGTACTTGCCCAGAAAGAACCCCTTGTACTTCCCAGCCAGCAACTTCTCCACATGCCACTCAGTCAGAAGCTCTTCTTTGACGTAAAGCGCAGCAAGCTTCTTAGGACTCCCAGGGAGTCCCCCATCTAATTTTTTGCGTACCTTCTCCACCAGGCGATCCGAGGCTTTCGCATCGACAATGCCGCTCTTGGCGACCATCTGGAGGAAGCGTTCTGATGTCAGCTTTTG
>PAUV01000085.1 GCA_002712845.1 Rhodopirellula sp.
TATAAGCACCAGCATTGAGGTCAGGAACCACGGGCAAGACGTCCTCGCTCGAAGTTTTTACGATCATCCCCAAAACATACCCGCTCAAAGTCGGTTTCGACCACTTTTGGGCTCCAAAAAGAAGATGCACCGCGGAACAAAAATGAACGAGGCAACAGAAAAGTTCGGGCTAATCAGACTTGATCCCGCTGATAACGTGGCCGTTGCTACGAAAACGCTCGCACGCGGGGAAGAGATTGAACTGGGGGGGCACACTTTGGTGGTTGCTCAGGATATTCCGGCGGGCCACAAAATTGCTGTCGGTGGAGCCCAGGTAGGCGAGTCAATCGTGAAATACGGGCAGCCAATCGGGCTGGTCACGAATGAAATCCGTCCCGGAGACCACGTTCATACGCAAAATTTGACCGATCACCATGTCGTTTCAGATGATCTGAGCGAAATCAATCCACCGCCGTCACCTGAGCGGATTTCAAGGACATTCGAAGGATTTCGCCGGCCCGACGGACGCGTTGGTACCCGGAATTACGTTGCCGTCGTGTCCACGGTGAATTGCAGTGCAACAGTTTGCCACCAAGTGGTTTCCCGTTTCACTCAAGAGCGAATGCAACGCTGGCCCAATGTGGACGGTGTCTTTGCCGTGACTCACACCACTGGCTGTGCTCTCGAATACAACGGGCTCAAACACCGAATGCTTGGCCGCGTTTTGGCGGGATACGCAAAGCATCCCAATGTCGGGGGATGTTTGATTGTCGGTCTTGGTTGTGAGCAAACGACGGGGGGGTATCTTCAGCAGCACCATGGGGTCGTTTCTTTACACGCCCCGGATGGCACGCAACTGACTCGAGATGGTGGCATCCCCATGTTGACGATGCAAACTGAAGGGGGAACTCGGCAGACCATCGAAAAAGCTGATGCGTTGCTCGAGCAGGTGCTTGATCGGGCGAATCAATTTGAACGGGAAACCGTTGACGCCTCGCATTTGAGTTTGGCTGTCGAATGCGGAGGCAGTGATGGTTACTCAGGTTTGACCGCCAATCCTGCCGTCGGCGTTGTCTCTGATCGAGTCGTTGCCTGTGGTGGGCTTTCCGTTATCTCGGAAACAACGGAGTTGTACGGTGCGGAGCAACTGTTGGTGCGACGTAGTCGATCCAAGGAGGTAGCCAAGAAGCTGCTGGACCGAATTGAGTGGTGGAAGGAATATGTGGGTCGATATGGTGGCCAAATCGACAATAATCCATCCGTTGGCAACAAGGCTGGCGGACTCACCACGATTACAGAAAAATCGCTAGGTGCCGTGTCAAAAAGCGGTGGTACAGCGCTGGAGGCGGTGTTCGAGTACGGTGAGAAAATGGATGCACATGGTCTGGTTGTGATGGATTCGCCCGGGTTTGATCCGGCGAGCGTGACCGGGAAAGTCGCCGGCGGCGCAAATCTGGTCATGTTCACTACGGGGCGTGGAAGTTGTTATGGATGCAAGCCGACGCCCGTGATCAAGATTGCCACCAACACCAACCTCTACCATCGCATGCGAGAAGACATGGACCTGAATGCGGGGGCGGTCCTCGAGGGGCGGGATTTGCAGTCTGTTGGCGATGAGTTTTTTGAATTTGCTTTGCGCGTTGCAAGTGGACAGCAGACGTGCAGTGAAATGCAGGGATTTGGCGACCATGAATTCGTACCCTGGACTGTTGGACCCACGGTTTGACCGTTGGCCCTCGTTTTGACCGTTGGCCCTCGTTTGATTGGGGCGATTTGAACAAGCAGCAACTGATTGAAGGATATTATTTAAAATGGCAAATGAAAAACCACGTGTTGTGATCACTGATTTTATCAATGATTCCCTCGAGATAGAGCGTGAAGTGCTGGAAGGCGTCGCTACCGTTGATGCGTATGATGCGTATGATGAAAGTGAACTTCATGGGAAAATCGATACAGCCGATGCCGTGATGCTCTATCACAACTTGGCTCTTTCTGCTGAGACAATCCAGCGGCTCGAACGTTGTAAACTGATTGTTCGGTGTGGGGGTGGCTTTGATAATGTGGACCACGTTCTTGCAGGTCAACGCGGGATACCTGTGGCAAATGTGCCCGATTATGGAACAGAAGAAGTCGCTGATTCTGCTATCGGAATGGCTCTTGCCCTTACGCGGGGAATCAACTTCTACAATCTTCGAATGCGTTCACAGCCCGATCCCTGGATGTACCATGTGGCTCCTCCGCTTTATCGGCAGCGGGGGCGTGTTTTTGGCATCGTTGGTTTGGGACGAATCGGCACAGCGACTGCCAGACGCGCCTTAGCGATGGGTATGGACGTTCGATTTTATGATCCGTTCAAGCCAGATGGGTACGACAAGGCTATCGGGGTTAAGCGTGTGGAGTCGTTGCAGGAACTGATGAGTGAATCGTTCGTGCTGAGTTTGCACTGTCCGCTGAACGAGCATTCACACCATATGATCAACGCTGAGACGCTTGGTTGGCTACCGATGGGTAGCTATCTAGTAAACACCTCGCGTGGTGATGTCGTTGATACCGCGGCAATCCCCGCGGCAATCAAGGAAGGACGGCTTGCAGGAGCTGCGATCGACGTGATTGCTGAGGAGCCACCGAGTCCACAGGATCCACTGCTGGTGGCTTGGCGTGATCCGGATCACCCCGCACATGAACGCCTTATCATCAATCCACATTCTGCTTTTTACTGCGAAGAAGGGCTTGCTGATATGCGTCGTAAAGGTGCCGAGGCTTGTCGTCGTGTTCTCACGGGGCAGGTGTTACGAAATGTGATCAATGAGCCGAGCCGTTAAGGCGTCATTCCAATCGAGNGCAGANCGCGCTGCAGAAGTGATTGNTTTTACANTTGATGGNNTGGGTNNANCCTTTGCCTCNCANNTCNGGTTGGTGCCGTGCTAACGCANNGTGATTGTCTTGGCTGGGGTCTCNGCAACNGTCTTGTTGCTCTTGGNNTNTTCCAGCCTTCCACGNGTTTCACGGTATGGCCGCCCGACCCGTTGAACAAATAACCAGAGTGTCAACGTGACGGCGAGAATCGAGATGATTGCGAGTGCTCCTTCGCGGAGGAGTGCGACTCGCATTTCGACCACGGGGGCGTTGACTGTCTTGAGGCGGTATTGAACAAGTACCACCAAGTCTGTGGTTTGCTCGTCAGTTTCGCTGACTGAGCCCTCGGGCAGTTCAGTAGGGGGAGGTGGTGGGTCGAGTGCATCCGGTTCGATTGACCCACGGAATGCGGCTTCCTCTTCATCCTCATCGGGAGGAAGTTTTACTGGGTGAACGGCTGCCATCCACTCACCTTTGTAATAGGATCCGTCATCCGCCTTTGCCAGCGGATCTGAGTACGGTAAGTCCTCGCCGGTGAGCAGGCTATCCATCACGCCACTCTCGATTGGGTACTTCTTGCTACCTGCTTGTTTTCCTGCGTTGCGTCGGGTGTCCATCAGTGGATGCTGAAGAATCGTTCCATCTGCACTGTCTTCACGCGATTCTACTAATACGGCAATTTGATCGGAAGCTCCTTCAGTTTGCAGTAATTCAATATCCCCGAGATTTACNGTGGTGACAAAAATGGCATCAGGTTGATAACGTTCGTCCGAAAGATAAACTGGAGTGCTGATTGCAACTTTCCAAAGTCCGGTTGCAGTGCTTTGAAACGCTGCGGAGAGGTGTGTGGAAGTGATNGGTCTTGATTCGGAAATTCTGGTGGTTTGNTTGGGTTTGTCGACGCTTNCGCCATGGAAGTAGGTGCGGTAGCTAAAGTTTTTACCGACGCTGTTTTCTTCCGGTTTGATTGCTTCCGTGTTCTGATAAGCGATTCCAATGATCGTGCCACGGTTATCGGTTACAAACATGCTTGCCAGCCTCGGTTGACGTGAGTTGGCATCCGGCTTGGTGTAACGTGCTAGTTGGATTTGAAGCAGCGCATTCAACTTTTTTTGCTGTTCAAGTTCCAAAAGATCAGCGCGTGCCGCCGTTGATTCATGCGTTGGTGCCGGAGTTCCCAAGGCAGCAATTTGTCGGAGTGCAGTCACGACTTTTTCTGTTTGCAGTGTCGTCTCCAGTTGTTCAATGAATGCAGGGCGGTGGGCCTCNTTCTTTGTGANTTGGAAATANCGGTCNATTTCATTTTCCAGNGTCTTGGCNGCAAATGTCGCGGCAAGTTCATTGCTGCCTNTCGCTTCAGTGCCTAGAGCATCGAGTGTGCTCTCTGTGGCTTGTTCGATGCTGCGGTAGCCGAAGANGCAAGTTGCCAGNAGCACCAGCAGTGGTCCNACGATGCCNAGCAACATNAANGGACGTTTCGCACGTGCGGCATCACGGCGNGTAAGATCCTGCAAGATTTGCTGNACGTTGGAGTAACGGTCTTCAGGCTTGGCGTTCAAACANTTTGAAACGATTCTTGCCAGAGCACGATCGACCCCGGGNCACTCGAAATGAGCTTCAGGTGGGGGGCTGGAAACAATCGATTCTCGGTAACGCTGAAGGCGTTTCTTGAGTGAACCGGCAGTGTCAAGTTGTTGGACAAAGGAATCGTCCCGATGAGGAGCCTTCCCCGTTAGCATGCGGTACAGGATGGCACCCATGGCGTAAACGTCCCAACGCACATCAGGTGATGACGTGAGGTCTGCCTGCTCCGGAGCCATGTAGAACAGGGTTCCCANGGCAGGAGTCTGGTCACTCGATAGGCGACTTTGNCCAAAGTCTGCCAGTCGTGGCTCATCCTCGTCGCCCAGCAGAATATTGGCAGGTTTCAAGTCGCAGTGCAGAACACCCTTGGAGTGGCAGTGNTCCAAGCCAATNCACATTTTGCGGAACATTTCAACGGCTTGATCTGTCGGCAAATGCTGGCGAACTTTCAGCAGGTCTTCCAGCGATCCCCCGCGTACAAGTTCCATGACATAAAACGGCGGGTCGACGTCCCAGCCGACTTCCAGCACCTGTACCACATATCGGTCAGCCGACATTTGCACTAAGTTCTTGACTTCTCGGCTGAGCAGCGACCAGTTGACGCCGCCTCGGTGCAGGTAAAATTTGACGGCTACATCGCGGCCGGNGTTGAGATCACGGCCCACCCAAACTTGCCCGAATGCTCCTGCTCCGAGAAACTGCGTGAGACGATAGCCAGGAACATCAGCGGGTGGCGTTGTCGCCTCCATTGATAGTTTCTTGCTGGTTGCTTGGCCGCCCAGTGTTTGGTGTTCGGTAGGGTCCTGTGAGTCGTTGTCCACGCTTGGTGTTCATTCCTGCGATGTGTTGAAGCGAAGAACAAACCTGCAGTCATCCTGCCTGTAATGCAAACAAAATAGTGCGATTTATCCGAGGTGTTCCGAGTGCTCATTGTAGCGAAAATATGGCAACTGAGATGTCAAGTGGTTTTGGCACTGTTTCTCATCTTTCAGGGCGCAGTCTTAGCTCAAGATCCCTCAGTTGCCGAGCCTCTTGACGGCCGCGAAGGCCGCGAGCTCCTGCTAAAGAACTTTCGGCCTCGGATGCAGTTGAAGGTTGCAGAACATCTCCGAACAAAGGCAGCGTTCCCCGTCGTCGACGTTCACACCCACTTTTTCTTCAAGTTGCGGAGTAGTCAACAAGCTCTCGATGACTACGTGGCCGTCATGGATCGTAACAGGATTGCAGTGTGTGCGTCATTGGATGGCAGCCTGAACGGACGCTTGGAGGAACATGTGAAATTTCTGTGGAGCAAATACAAAGATCGTTTTGTTGTTTTCGCGAACGTGGACTGGCGTGGTGATGGCACGGAGGATAACCCAGCAAGTTGGGCATGCCATCGTGCGGGTTTTGCAGAACGTACCGCAAAGGAATTGGCCGCGGCCGTTCANAGCGGNGTGAGNGGNCTGAAGTTATTCAAGCGTTTTGGTCTGNAATATNNAAATCCGGATGGCTCGCTGATCAAAGTGGATGACANGCGATTTGATCCGATCTGGCANGCCTGTGGNGAACTCGGCATACCGGTCATTATTCATACGGCNGATCCTGCTGCTTTTTTTGAACCGATTGATGAAACCAATGAGCGTTGGGAAGAACTNAGCCGGCATCCTGACTGGAGCTTTCATGGCGAAGACTTTCCGTCTCGCGATGAATTGCTGGAAGCTAGAAACCGTGTGATTGGCAGACATCCAAAAACAAAATTTATTGGAGCACATATTGCCAATCATTCCGAAAATCTCAAAGTGGTGAGTGGATGGCTCGGNAAATACCCGAACCTGTATATCGAAACCGCATCCCGAATCTCAGAACTCGGACGGCAGCCGTTCACAGCGAGGAAGTTTTTAATGCAACATTCTGATCGCATTCTGTTTGGAACAGATGGGCCATGGCCTGAAGCTCGACTGCACATCAACTGGCGTTTTTTTGAAACAGAGGATGAATCTTTTGCCTACAGTGAAAAGGTTCCTCCACCTCAGGGCATGTGGCAAATTCACGGTCTGAATTTACCCGACGCAGTTCTGCAGCAACTTTACTTTGAGAATGCCTGCCGGTTGATACCAGGTGTGAAAGCCCGCCTGATGAAATACCGTCAAATTGAATCCGAAGAGGTCAAGCCATGATGAAGCCAACGTTCGCAATGTTGTCCTGCGCCTGTGGTGCTGAGCAGGTGGTGAAAGCGGAAATGGCCGAGCAGGGTTGGCGATTGGCGTTTTCGAGGCCCGGTTTTGTGACTGCCAAGAATGATCAGGAAGTGCCTCTGCCGGATGGCGTTTTTGTACGCACTGCCTCGCGTTCNTTGGGGCAGGTGCGTGGGTCGGAAGCNAATGCAATGGTGGCCGATTTAGTATCGAAACTTGCGGGAAATGATCCGAATGGTCGGAAATTTGATCAACTGCATGTATGGCCCAAAGATCGATTGCCAATCGGTCGGTTTGGTTTCGAACCGGGGCCGGATGAAGTCTCAGAAGTCGTGGCTGATGCTGTCTATTCTGAGTTGAATGAAGCATGGCTCAAGTGTGATGCCCCAAATCGCATCGCCCAACCCGGTGATCGGGTTTTGGACCTCGTGTTGGTCGACCCGTCACATTGGTTCATGGGGTTTCATGAAGCAACTGTGTGGCCCACNCGTTGGCCCGGTGCCGTGCAACCGATACAGCCTTTGAATGAACCGATATCACGAGCTTTTTACAAGGCAGCAGAGTCGATTACTTGGAGCGGGTTTGATATGCAACCGGGCGATTTGGCTGTCGAAATTGGAAGCGCGCCCGGAGGTGCTTGCGGAAGATTGCTTGAACTTGGACTGAGGGTCATCGGCATCGATCCTGCAGAGATGGACCCCCGGATCGACCAGCATCCAAACTTTCAGCACATTCGGGCCCGGGGAGGTGATTTGCCTCGACGGCAGTTCCGAGGCGCAAAGTGGTTGCTGGTGGATTCGAACGTCCGACCTGATCAGACACTAACAACCATCGAAAATATAGTGACACATCGCCAAAGTGATTTTGTAGGACTGTTAATCACGTTGAAAATTGGTGAGTACTCTTCAGCTTCTCTGATTGAAAAGTGGTTCGAGCGAATCGTTGGTTGGAAACCCTCCCATGTCCAAGTCAGGCAGTTAGCAAGAAATAAGTGTGAGGTTTGTTTCGCAGTCACCATGGCATAAATGCTAATGGTGATCTGTGCGAACGAAGCTGTGCTGAAAAATTTGTGACGCGGAGGTTGTGCCCTGCTCTGTCTACAGTCGTACCGCAGGCTGCCTCGGTTGTGGAGAATCCCCTTTGGGTTTCCGAGTTTCATTTCTTGTTTCGTTCCTTAACGCAGTAGCTGCGAAGTCTTTCAAAACGCAAGCTGCATTCCTGAAACGTACTGCAAGAGAGCTATGGTCTGACTTGAACTCGGTGTTGCATGCCATCCCCTGCGTCGCAACGAAGAGAGTGTGCTGCATGGTGGTGTTAACGGGCTTAGCTTTTTTAAAGACCAAGTCTTAAGTCTTCGGTTCCAAAGACGGAGGTCGCGGCCTTACTGAACTGACTTTTTTTTCGAGTTGATCGCATTTTTGCCACTTTGCAAGCATTTGCCATTTCGACAGTTTTCAATCAGAGATCGCAGTTTGCGGTGCGGTGCGAGGTCCGGTAGGAGGACGCTTTGGGAGCGGTTGCCTCCGTTTTTTATCGTTTTTTACGATCTTTTGTGTTCTGCGTGATTGGCACGTTGATGGTGGTTGGCGACAGGAGCGTAATGATCGCCGGGGCGGGATTGTCCGGTGGGCGGTGCGGTGACAACTTGTTCATGGGGTGACTCAATCTCAGGATCAATCTTGCGTCCAACTGGGGCTCGGCCCTAATCTTCCGCAGTTCAGTGGACCCCTACGTTCCTCCGTTTGAATGAATATTGCCATGGACGGCCCTATCCGCTCACTATTTGTGTTGTTTTTTGTTGCGACCTGCACGGCCGCAAATGTTTCTGAAGTGTCTGCTGAGGAGGCTCAGTGGATTTGGAAGAACGGCAGTCGCCTGGGTGTTGATGTCCCACAAGGTGAAGTCTGTTTATTCCGTAAGCCAATCAATCTGCGTAAAAAGGCGGCTGGGCGAATTGAAATCGCAGCCGACGATGAATACGAAGTCTTTGTGAATGGCAAGTTGATCGGTCGAGGCAGTTCTGCCCGCCAGATGCAGGATTATGACATCACCGATTATTTGGAAATGGGTCGCAATGTCGTTGCCGTCCGGGTTGTCAATACGCATGGGAAAACTGCAGCGATGGCTGCACGGGTTTCCATTCGACCAGATGATTCTGATAAGTGGTACACGTTCAGTAGCAGCCCTTCTTGGCGCACAAGCACAGAACAGAGCCCAATGTGGGAGACTGTTCTGTTCAATGATCGTTTGTGGGGTTCTGCAGCTGCCTTTGGCAAGCTCGGTGATACAGTGCCATGGGATCGTGATGCGGACGTCGTGGCTGAAAAGCAGACAGAGCAGCGTGAGCGATTTCAGATTCAGAAAGGCTTTGGAGTTCAACGCGTGCTGAGCGACGAACAAGTGGGGTCGATCATTGCGATGACCTTCAATGAATTTGGTCATATCATCCTGTCTCAGGAAGATGGGCCTTTGTTGCTTGTATTTGATAAAGATGAAGACGGCATTCCGGAGCAAGTTCGTACTTATTGCGACAAAGTCAAATCATGCCAGGGAATCCTTGCTCTTAATGGGGAAGTGTTTGTCACCGGTGATGGGCCTGAGGGTGCCGCCCTCTATCGATTGACCGATGTTGACCGGAACGGCACGTTGGAACAAGTCAAGGCGATCGTTAAGTTCAAAGGCAATGGCGGTGAGCACGGGCCTCACGGAATTCGCCTGGGTCCCGATGGAATGATCTACGTAGTGCTTGGAAGTCATACCCGTTACATGGGCAAAGGCGGCCCCGGTGAGACATTGCCCAAAACTTATGAGGGAGACTTGCTTCCCCGCTACGAGGATCCAGCAGGTCATGGCCTTGGCATCAAGGCACCAGGCGGAACTGTGATTCGTACTAACGCTGATGGCTCAGTGGTTGAACGCGTCGCTGGCGGAATTCGAAATGCATACGATCTCGTGTTCCACCCCAATGGTGGTTTGTTTGTTCACGATGCCGACATGGAGTCGGACGTTGACACAGTGTGGTACCGGCCGACGGCTCTTTTTGATGTGACAGAGGCTGGCGAGTTTGGTTGGCGTACTGGCTGGGCAAAGTGGCCAGAGTACTATTACGACCGCTTGCCGAATTTGCTTGAAACAGGAAAAGGTAGTCCGACAGGGGCTGTTTGTTACGAGCATTACATGTTCCCTGCTCGCTATCACAACTCGATGTTCCTTGCTGATTGGTCGGAAGGACGGATCCTTAATGTTCGTCTGAAACCAAGAGGAGCCGGGTTTATCGCTGACAGTGAAGTATTCCTGAAAGGACAACCGCTCAACGTCACTGATCTGGATGTTGGTCCGGACGGAGGAATGTATTTTTGCACGGGTGGTCGAGGCACGGCCGGTGGCGTTTATCGTGTTGTCTACAAAGGCGACATTCCTGATCGCATGAAGAATCTTGGAACTGGTATTGCCGCAGCAGTCAGGCAGCCTCAATTGGAGTCAGCCTGGGCTCGCCAAGAGATCGCTTCGATTAAACGAGAATTGGGGAACAATTGGGGTCAATTGGTCGCAGGAGTCGCCTATAGCAAAGACAATCCAGCCCAATACCGAATCCGTGCAATGGATTTGATGCAACTGTTCGGGCCGGTTCCCAGTGAGGATTTGGTTCTCGAGTTGAGCGAGGCAGGCAATGAATTGGTGCGTGCAAAAGCAGCTTATATGATGGGGCTTCATCCTGATGAACAGAGCAAGAAGCGTCTTGTGGAAATGCTGTCTGACAGCGATCCACGCGTCCAGCGTGCGGCTTGTGAAGCGATTCTGAGGAGCGATGCCTCGCCTGAAACGGCAGAGGACGTGCTGCCGTTGCTCGCAGAAGAGGATCGGTCACTTGCGTTCGTTGCTCGACGCTTGCTCGAAAAAATGCCTGTGGAGGATTGGCGGGAAGAGGTTCTCGACAGTGCAGATACTCGTGTTTCGTTGGTCGGTATGCTGGCCTTGATCAATGCAGACCCAACAGCCGAGACCTGTATGGAAGTGCTCAACCGCAGCAGTGCGATGATGGCCGACTTCCTGAGTGATGCAGATTTTGTCGATACGCTTCGCTTGTGCCAGATTGCCCTGCACCGTGGGGGAATCTCGCCTGACAAAGTGGTAGCTCTGCGAAAACAGATCGCCGAGGAATTTCCAGCGGGCGATGCACGTATGAACCACGAATTGATTCGCTTGGCAGCTTATCTGCAAGCTGATGAGGTAGCTGAGAGAGCATTGGAATACATTGCTGGTGACGATCCAGAACAGGATCGTACGTTGGTTGCCATGTGTTTGCAGTTTCTTTCAAACAATTGGACTGCTGAGCAACGCTTCCAGATCTTGAAGTATTACGAGAACGCAGCGAACGACGCAAAGTCGAACGCTTTGTCGATGTATTTGATGAACGCTACCCGGGATTTTGCCAAAACACTCTCTGATCAGGATGTCCTTGCGATCCTCGAACAGGGTGCGGTGTGGCGTAATGCTGCTCTTGCAGCTATCTATCGTTTACCACGACCAATTGATGCTTCAACCGCAGAAGTGCTCCGTAAATTGGATCGCGAACTGATTGCGAATCCAAAACCGGGTGACATCGAAAGACGATTGCGGACTGGCATCGTTGCGATGTTTGCAACCGCTCAGGATGAAGAATCAAGTGCTTATCTGCGGGGGCTCTGGCGAACAGAACCGGAACGTCGCGCTTTGGTTGCCATGGCTTTGGCTCAAAAACCTGATGGCGACAACTGGGACTACCTGGTCCGAAGTTTGAACGTTCTCGAAGATCAAACGGCTTCTGAGGTAATCAAGGCATTGGCTTCTGTTGATGTTGCCACGGATGATCCCATGGCTATTCGGCAGTTGATTTTGCTCGGAGTTCGAGCTGAAAAGAAAGGTGCGAGTTTCGAAAATGTAGAATCATTGCTCGAGCATTGGACCGGAATGCAGCGACCAGAAAAGGCTTCGACTTCGATGAAGCCTTGGCAGAAGTGGTACGCCAAAGTAAATCCCGATCGAGTGCCGGCCGAGCTTCCTGATCCCGCTGATTCACGTTGGGATTTTGAGCAACTCGTGGAGTACATGGATAGTGATAAGGGGCGTTTTGGCGACCCAGCTCATGGTCGGACCGCATTTACCAAAGCGAAGTGTGCACAGTGTCACCAGTTTGGGAACTACGGTGAGGCCATCGGGCCATCACTTTCAGGCATCGGAAGGCGTTTTACAAAGCGTGAAATTCTGGAGTCCATTTTGTTTCCAGCTCATGTCGTCAGCGATCAATACGCGAGCAAGCGGATTTTAACGCTGGATGGCCGCGTGCTAACCGGCTTGGTCAGCCAACGTAGTAATGAGAACATGGAACTGCGCGACGCCAACAACCAAGTCGTCGTGATCAAAGAGAAGGAGATCGATCAGATCTTGCCGAGCAACAGCAGCATCATGCCAAGTGGTCTCTTGGATGATCTAACGCTTCAAGAAATCAGCGATATGATGGCTTATCTGGGGGTTGTTCCACCTTTGGAAGTTGCCACCCGACCCTAACAGTTAGGCGGTCGCGACTAGCAATACGTGAAATCACCCTGTCATTGATGGGGTGATTTTTTTGTGTAGGTGCCTATCGACAGCAGTTTCGCGGCAAAAGTGGCCTCTTATGGCACGGCTTCCACCTTCCCAAGATTTGCTTTGGTGGGCAGAATACGGGCTTGTGAGCTGATCTCTGCCGATGGCAGAATCGGCCAAAGGCTGTGTCGCAGCCTTGCTTTGCTTCATCCCCGCCAGAACTGGGACTGATCGTGGAACGTCGTCTGATCACGTTCATCGTCGCTTCATCGGTGTTCTTCTTCGCCTATATCACCCTCCGGTCGTGGTTGGGTGTTCCGCCTGTGAAGCCCGATCCTGCCGTTGCTGCGGTGCCCGCTGAGAACCTTCAGGTACCTGAGGTCGATGGCGCGAACCCCGTTTCACCCGATAGTCGGACAGGTGACCCGCAGACGGGAGACGACGCCACTTCGGTGACCCCTGAAATCAAGCGACCAGAAAATACGGAATGGCTGACCGTCGGATCCATGGATCCGACGAAGGGTTATTACATGTTGGTGACTTTGTGCAGCAAAGGTGCTGGCGTAGAGAGGGTGGAGCTCACGGAGCGTGGTAGCGATGGTGCGCTGAAGTATCGTCGCGTTGATGTGACCAGTGGCTATCTTGGATATTTTGCTGGCAGCGAGCTAGAAGACACCGATGGTGTACTTGTCAATGTTGTAGGTCCCGGGACGCCTGCTGCCACCGCAGGTGTCCAGGTTGGGGATGTCATCGTTGGTATCAACGGGGTTGCGGTTGCATCACGCGATGATCTTGTGTCGATTTTGTCGGATACGCGACCGGGAGATAAGGTAGATGTCGAGGTGACTCGGGCCGCGAAAACAGAAAGTTTGGTTGCCGAGTTAAGTGAGCACCCGCTTGATCTCATGCGTCTAGCGAAAGATGGAGGGCCGGATCAGGTCAAGGGTAACCTGACACGATTATCTTGCCTGTTGACTTTGGCCAAAGTAAATGACAAGCGAATTGGTGATAGCAATGTTGCAATGCGTGGCCTCACTAATCCCATGGATTTGAATTGGGATGTGACCAAAGAATCGGGAGGAGCATCCTTCTCAGTCGAACTCAGTAAGGCAGAGATGGCGGTGGTCGGCGGAGATGCTCTGCGGATCAGTCGCAGTTATCAGCTGCCTGAGAAGTCTTATGCTTTGGACCTGGGAGTTCAGGTTGATAATTTAGGGACGACCAAGCAGGACATCGGTGTCAGGCTTGAAGGTGCTAACGGGATCAGTCTTGAGGGTTGGTGGTACAGCACGAAAATCAGTCCGAACTGGGGTGGTGCCGCTGCTCGTGACATCGTTTACAAAACCAAGACATCGGGCCACGTGCTCGTCAGTGGCTTTGAATTACTCAAGGCTGCAAAAGGCGAGGAACGAAGTGACGCTGATCCGGCACTACCACGTTTCGGAATGACTCCGCTGCTTTTCGCGGATGATGGTGCCGACGACAGTCGAGACCTGAGTTATGTCGGTGTTGATTCACAGTATTTCACCGTCGCTTTTGTTCCTGCCGAGGGTCAAGCTTCTTTGACTACGCTCGATCGGGGTGGAGCAGGTATCGCCTCAGATCCTGCGGCGATCATCAAACATCAGGAGCGGGCGGTCAATTCAACTTTTTATGTGGATACTCTGAGCAATTCGTTGGAGCCTGGCGGTTCCATGCGGCAGGACCTGAGATTGTTTGCAGGTCCCAAGTACACTTCCCTGCTTACTGAATATGGATTGCAGGATTGCATTTATTACGGTTGGTTTTCGGCAATCGCAAAGTTCTTAGGTGGGCTTCTGCATGGTTTGTCAGCAGTCGGCAATTACGCGCTGGCGATCATCCTGCTTACCTTGCTTGTTCGTGGGTGCATGTTCCCATTAAGTAGAAAAGCCGCTGTCAACGCGCAAAGAATGCAGGAGTTGGCACCGGAGATGAAAAAGATCAATGAGAAGTACAAAGATGATATGGAGGGGAAACTCAAGGCTCAAAGGGAATTGCAGCAACGTGTGGGGCTCAATCCGTTAGCCGGTTGTCTGCCGATGTTCATTCAACTCCCGATCTTTTTGGGGCTGTATCGAACGCTCTCGGTAAACATTGAAATGAGGCAACAGCCCGCGTTGAGTTTCAGCGACTGGGCATCAAACCTCGCTGGCCCCGACAAGCTTGCCTTCTGGGGAGATTGGTTATGGGAATACCTATCAGGCCGGGGAACTGGTTGGCTCGGGCCCTACTTCAATGTGCTGCCGGTAATCGTTGTGGTGCTGTACCTGACACAGCAAAAACTCTTCATGCCTCCTGCAACCGATGAGCAGACAGCGCTCACGCAGAAGATGATGAGCGTGATGACTCTGATGATGGGCCTGTTTTTCTTCCGCGTTCCAGCGGGACTGTGTATCTACTTCATTACCAGCAGTGCTTGGGGCATTTGCGAGCGAATCATTGTCAAAAGAACGCTTCCCAGCAAGAAGCACTTTGATCTGGCTGGATTGGAGGGCGGTAAGGGGGCGGCACCGGCCAAGTCTCAGTCGTTGGCTGAGAGGATTCGAAGCCAAGTTGCGAAGCCAGAGCCCACCTTTGAAAAACCGAGCAAGCGAAAACGCCCAGGTGGCAAGAAAAAATAGTGTGCCCGCCTGAATCTTTGGATAATGTGGATTCAGCGACGAGGGACACACTCGGTCTAGATGTAGAACATGCTCGCGTCGCCGTGTTGGGAACGCTCGACAAGAGCACTCAATGTGGCTTGCCCAAGGATCCGGCGTGAGGCTTCGGCAGCATCATCCCATTGCTCTTGAAGCATCGCGGCGATGGGGGTCCTCTTGGAGTCCGTGCGACAACCCGTTTCTTGCGAGCCAACGGCTTCTGCAATGTCTAAGAGTGTGATGGTGGCAGGGTCAACTGAAAGTCGGTATCCACCTTGGCTGCCACGAATGCTTTGGACCCATCCCAAAGCTCGGAGGCTCCGCAGAATCTGAACCAAAAACGGTCCAGGAATCCCGTGTCGATCTGTGATTTCGCGGATTGCAACCGGAGATCCTTCATCGTTTTGGATCGCAAGTTCCAGCATTGCAACGCAGGCGTAATGAACGCGGGCGGAGATGACCATCTTATTTCTCCACGGCTCAGGAAGAATGGAGTCCGCATTCGGTTTTCTTGAACCCGCTCCACCGGCCAGCCCTTTCATCTTCCCCAGGCAAAACCGCGCGAGTGCATGGGAAGCAGCCCACACTCGGATAGCCTTGATCGTGAAGCGGGTTGTACGGGATGTTTTCACTGGCGATCAATGACCAGACATCCTTCTTGGTCCAGTTCGCTAAAGGGCTGATCTTTACAAGTTGAAACTTGCGGTCCCAGCCGACGATCGGCGCTGTCGCGCGGTCAGGGCTCTGGTCTCGACGAATCGCACTCGCCCAAGCGTGATGACCCTTGGCTGATTCGTGCAGCACTTTTAGCTTTCGATCGAAGCAGCACTGGTTTGGATTTGATTTGTAAACTGGCCCGCCGTTCGCTGACTCGTATTCGGCAACTGTCAGGTCAGGCAGCTTGTACTCGACTTCGATGCCGTACTTCTCTTTTACTCGCTCACGCAGTTCAAGCGTTTCCTTGAACTGATAGCCCGTATCCAGATTGAAAATTGGCGTGTCGGGGGCAACGTCAGCGAGCATGTGGATGATGGTCATGCCCTCCGGACCGAAGGCAGTGGCCATCGTGAATTTGGGAGCGAAACGCTCAACTGCCCATTTCAGAATCTGCTTTGGTGTGGCTGTTTCCAGAGCTTGGCTTTCCCGTTCCAACTCTTCCAAGAGTTCATCGGTAGGACACAGGGGCGGTGTGGCAGCAAGGGCACCCCTTGGTTCATCCGAGTTGGGTGCGAGAACCTTTAACGGTGCAGCAGATTTTGCCTTGGGATCTGGCTTAGCAGAGTCACCCGGTGGTACGGGAGCGTTCATCAGTGGTTTTGGCCGTGCGGACATGGCGGGAAATTTAGTGGAAAGCGTGCGTTTCTCGATATGCTATAAATATGATCTCTTTAGTCAAGTATCTATCGTCT
>PAUV01000086.1 GCA_002712845.1 Rhodopirellula sp.
GATCCTATTTGCTGTGATCGCATTGCATTGGTCGTTGATCCTGGTCGGACTGCTGATCGGTTATTTGATCAAAAGTACGCTTGGTTACTTCGAAGCCAAAAAGAAAAGAGAGCTGAAGCTGACAAGGAATCTTTATTTCCAAAAACTGGATACCAATGCCGGGGTTGGGCATCGCATCATTCAGCAAGCACACCGGCAGAGAACGTGCGAGTTAATTGTCGCGTGTTATGCGCTTCAAACTGCCGAGGAGCCACTGAGTCCACGGCGTCTGCGTCGGCGATGTGAACGGGTTTTGAGGGAGGCGGTCGGTGTGGAAATTGACTTTCAGATTGAACGTGTGCTCAATTCGCTGCAACAGTTCGATGCGGCGGTGAGTGATGGGAAGCGATGGCGTCTGGCACCCTTGGAATCCCTGTCATGAGCTTGTCGTTGTGCGATCTGAAACCAGTGTCCCGCAAGGTTGGTGTTTGTCGGTTATGGCTCGCGGACGGCTTCGTCGACCTGAGGTAAATCTTCGAGCGTTTCGAGCCCGAATAGAACTAAAAATCTTTCTGTGGGGTGATAGTGAGGAATGGCACGTCCACCCTCCGGTGGCTTGATTCGTTCCATTCTCAGCAGTTGACGTCTCACAAGCTGGTTCAACAGGGGGCCACTTTCGCGTCCTCGTTGATCCTGAACTTTTTGGGCGGTAATGCCGGGTTGATACGCCACCAGCGAAAGTACTTCGATTGCGGTTTGGCTTAGCCGAGTTTCTCTGACCTTTCCCAAAAACGATCGACGTACTGCTTCAACCTCGGGTGCGATGGACATTCGATAACCTTGTTCATCACGCATGATCCGCAGACCCTGATCAGCTTCTTTGTAGGATTCATTGAGTTGATCAATCAACAGAACGATTTCCTCGGGGGAAACATCTCGCATCAGTGATGCAAGGCGTTGCTCGGTGAATCGCTTGTTTTCAGGGTGTCCGACAAAAAGAGCCGCTTCAACGATTGCCTCCGGCGTGACAAGGGCTTCATCTTCGTCTGACTCTTCTTGTTCCTCATCTACGGTATCCGCTTCAGATATTCCATCCTCTGGGACGGCTTCTTCAGGTTGTGCAAAAGCTTCGGGATCATGCTCAGCAGCGACACGAGCATAAGCCGCACCGAGGTCATCCATTGAAAGTCCATCAAGGTCTTCTGCAAACTCGTCTGCGAGTTCATCGTTGGATTCACGGCCAGCATCATCCGAGCCAGCATCATCGGAGTTAGCCGGTTCGTCGTGGTCGGCTTGTTCCGGGCGTTCGTCGTCATCCATGGTGGCCTCCTGATCCTGCTCTGTGATGGTCTTAGCAACTTTGCCTTAGCACGGCTGACTTCAATGAGGTTGAATCAATGCGGAATGTTGCATGAGAAGTGAATCGGCAGGCAACATTCCATTCATGGGGTAGAGCTGCCCGGGGGTCAGACCCATTCCTGAATCGTGGGTTTGATAACGACTTCTGGCACGTTTGCACGCGGCGGCAGAGCGCAGATGGTAACCACCACAGAAGCGATGTCCTCGGGTTGCAGGATGGCCTCTTTGTGTTCTTGCGACACAGGAGTTGGGCGATTGTCGAGGATCGGAGTGTTGACCTCGCCGGGATACACATTCGTAATCCGAACGCCCTCTTCGCGGATTTCATTGGAGACCGCAGTGCCGAGAGCTGTCATCGCAAACTTGCTTGCGCAGTATACGACACCACCCAGTGTGATCGCGCGTTTGCCGGCGACGGAAGAAACGTTGACCACCAGGCCGTCTTTGCGTTGACGCATCGATGGCAGCACTTCGTACATACAACGGTATGCACCGCTCGCATTGATCGACAACACGCGTTCCCAGTCTTCGGGCGACATTTCTGCCATGGTGCGTTTTTGGATGTTGATGCCGGCACTGTTGACGAGGATATCGACCTCACCCACATTTTCACGAATGTCTGCAAAGAATGTCTTCACGCTTTCGGTTTCAGCGACATCAATGGCATGGGCGCGGATTGCGTGCTCGCTTTTGACCTGATCTGACAGAGTTTGCAGTGGAGCGATGCGTCGACCACCAACGGTGACCTTGCAGCCTGCCTCGGCAAGTCCCCTGGCGATTCCTGCTCCAATGCCCGTTCCACCGCCTGTGATCGCGACGACTTTGCCTGCTAACTGATTCACTCTAAGACGTCCTCGTATGCGTATTCTTCACAAAAAAAGGAGTGTAGCAGAGTCCAACAGCAACAACACGGTCAGAAACAGCCCCGCGATTTGTTCTCCACCTATCAGTGGTTCGCAGTCAGTTGTTGTTCGGTAGTGATTTCCCACTGTTTTCAAGGTTGAACCCCTACGTCAGAGTGAGATGGGGCTGTCATTGAGGGTGGCTGCGAAACTGCCTTGTTTCCTTGAGATGTTGCCTCAGGTCCGCTCGACATTGACTGGCGAAGCTTGCGACTTCGGCCGTGCGATAAGATGGATAAGTCCAGCGGTGATGCTGCCATGCTTTGCCCACGTAGGTCAGCGTGACCTCCGCAAACATGCCATCACGGAGATAGAGACGATGGTCACGATCCTTGGTGGTCGCGAGTACTAATTTTGCCTGCGTCATGTAACCCGGGTCGAGGTTGAGAGGACGCCCCTCTTCGTGCTGGGATGACTCTGTATATTCCTGTTCCCACTGATTGGTTTCGTTTTTCCAATCCGCCAAACCTCCGGGATCGGTGAATCCAGCCACGGCAATCAATGACTTTTGCAGCCCAGATCCCATCGACGGTGTGTAATAACCACCTGCTTCAAATGGGATTTCAGGAGAACAGATGGTCGCTTGCCCCCAGCGGTCAGCTAGACGAGCGACGGCCCACTGACGTGCGGCATCGTGACGCGTGATCACGGCGCAGAAACGCACGACCGGTTCGATAAATCGAGTGGCAGACATGGATGAGACCTCCTCCGCGAATCGGTCAAGGCTTGTTAAACTGTTGGAACTGCATGGGCAGTAGATAATAACCACCATGATGGCGTTTCGTCTTGGCCCCATCCTGTTTTGTCTTTTGCAAAACGCTGTTGACGCTGCAAAAATCATCTGCCGCCGCTCGGTAGCACCCCTTTCGTACATGAACTTTGGTATTCCTCATGCATCCTTGGATTTCTGACCGTGCTGATTCGTTCGATAGCAGTGGCATACGTCGGGTTTTTGATTTGGCGGCTAAGCTAAAGGATCCGATCAATCTTTCGATTGGGCAGCCAGATTTTGACGTTCCAGATGAGGTCAAAAAAGCGGCCATCGAAGCGATTGAGTCTGGCAAGAATGCTTACTCACCAACTCAGGGAATAGGGCCGCTGCGAGAAAGGCTGCAGCAGCAAGTGGGCGAGCAGTATCCCGATCATGCTGATCGGGATGTGTTTGTCAGCAGCGGAACCAGTGGTGGCTTGATGCTGTCGATGCTGGCGATGATCAATCCGGGCGATGAAGTAATTTATCTGGATCCGTTTTTCGTGATGTACCCTGCTTTGGTGCAGATGTGCGGAGGAGTTCCGGTGCCAGTTGATTCTTATCCGGATTTTCGACTTGATCCCGCGAAAATCGAGGCGGCTATCACGCCCCGCACCAAAATGATTCTGCTCAATAGCCCCGCCAATCCTACGGGAGTGACCGCTGCGGCGGCCGACTTGAAACAAGTAGCTGAGTTGGCGGCAGAGAAAAATATCGCGTTGGTATCAGACGAGATTTACAGTAATTTTCATTATGACGACGAGTTTGTGTCACCGGCTATCTACAACGATCAGACCATCGTGATTGATGGATTCAGCAAGAGCCACGCGATGACTGGCTGGCGAGTTGGTTATGTACACGGACCAACCGAGGTCATGGCTGCGATGCTGAAGTTGCAGCAGTACTCGTTTGTCTGTGCACCTCAGCCGGCACAGTGGGGAGCAATCCGGGCCATGGAAGTCAGTCTCGATGGCTATCTGGAAGACTATCGACGTAAACGTGACCTGTTGGTGGAAGGGCTCAGCGATTGTTACGAAATGGTAAAGCCAGGCGGAGCCTTCTATGTCTTTCCGAAAGCTCCTGTGGAAAGTGGCGCAGCTTTTGTTGAAGAGGCCATCTCCCGCGGCTTACTGATCATTCCAGGTAACATTTTCAGCCATCGAGATTCGCACTTTCGAATCAGTTTTGCCGCACCCGACGAAACCTTGCACCGTGGGATTGAACTGCTACGAGAATTAGCCAAAAAGTAAATCGCAAGACCGTGTCTGCCCTGATACCAATCACGTCATGCTATTATCGGTATCACGATAGCCGCAGCAAAACGACAGCTGTCGAGAAATGCGGTTTCACTACTGCCCCCAGCTTTTGTGGTTTTAGCGGCCTGAGGCACTCGCCCTTGTCATCTGGTCCTCATCACTCATCTGGTCCTCATCACTCATCTGGTCCTCATCACTCATCTTCAGCAAGTCACCGACATTAGCGGGTGTCGAGTTCGGGACGCTAACACGATAAACTATCAGGCAACGTACCTTCCAATACCACTCGATACCGGCACCAGAGTCGATCATGGTTAATATCCGATTGTTGTTGCTCGCGATGTTACTGACCGTCGTCACGCAGGTGAATAGCCTGTCTGCGGGAAAATACAACTCAACCTTAAGCCCCGGGGATGCGGCTCCTGCTTGGAAAAGTTTGCCGGCAGTCGACGGGGAAAAGTATTCCCTATCGGACTTCGAGTCGTCCAAAATTATTGTGGTTGTCTTTACCTGCAACAGTTGCCCTTACGCTGTTGATATCGAGGATCGGCTGCTGGCCTTCCATCAAAAGTATGGCAAAAAAGGTGTCGCCTTGGTGGCAATCAATGTCAACAAGGTGGAAGCAGATCTGATGCCGGCAATGAAGGATAAGGCCAAAGAAAAAGCATTTCAGTTTCCTTACCTGTTTGATGAAACGCAGAAGATTGCAAAAGACTACGGGGCCAAACGTACTCCTGAATTCTTTGTGCTCGATCAAGATCGAAAGGTTGTTTACATGGGGGCGTTGGACGATAGCCCCGAGGGAAAAAAAGTATCCAAGCGGTACATCGAAGCAGCTGTCGATATGACGCTGGCTGGCGAAAAGATCGAACTTGCAGAAACAATTCCTGTCGGCTGTGCTGTGCGGTTTGAACGCACTCGACGCACTAGGCGAGTGCGGAAGCAGTAGATGTGCAAACAGTACGTGGCTGGTCGGCACGAATATTCACGCTGGAATCAATCGCAGCAAGAGTTTTTGCTACGGGGGGCAGTCGGCGGCCCATCCCTGCTGGCGACAGAATGACAGAATGACAGAATGACAAAGTGGTCCACGGTGATCGGGTTCCTGCTCCGGTTTATCACTGCTCTTCTTCGAACATGCCATCGAAGATGCCTTCACCCATGAGCGTCTGCAGGATCACCGGGCAGCCTTCTTCGAGCATGTCCAAGACCTGATCAAATCCGTCTTCTTCTCCGTAATACGGATCTGGCACATCGCTCGGCCAGTTGTCATCGAGGTAATCGCTGAACATTCGAATGTGAGGCATCAAGCCGCCCGCACTTTCGAGCAAAATTGCGTGGTTCTCCGCGTCCATTGCTAGAACTAGATCAAAACGCTCAGGTGTGAGGTCTTCAGGTGTCACCTTGCGTGCCACGCTTGTCAACTCATAGCCACGCGCTTCGGCAGCCGCCATCATCCGGGCATCCGCCCCTTCGCCAACATGGTAGCCGTGGGTGCCGGCTGATTCGACTTCGGCATCAACACGGAATTCTTCCGCAAACCTTTGCATCACAGCTTCGCCGGCGGGTGAGCGGCAAATGTTGCCCATGCAAACAAATAAGATTTTCTTGGTCATCGCAGCGTTCCTTCACTTTCGCTCCAGCACTTTCACGTGGGGCTGGCAGGCATTGAACAAATTAGAGCCCAGCAGGTGCGTTCTATCGGGCGCCAAGCATGGTTTGCGGTCTTCACGGGTCGAAAAGCGTTTGCCCGATCACCTCGAGTCTTTAAGGTAAGGGATTGTAGGCCATTCGTCACCGCAGGCTCAGTAGTTGGTGCAGACTAACTGCGATTTTTTGCAAATGGTGACATCACTTCATGTGGTCGAAATGCAGCAGTAAAATCGACTGCCAGTCACTCCATGGCAAAGCCGCGATTGATAGTCAGGTTCAGGGGAAACGATGTTGCTTGCAGCAGGCGGCTGCATCCGGCACCAGTCAGCAGCCTGCTCAAGTTCACTGTTTGGTTCTTTTGCCAGGATGCCGTGTCAGCCCGGCCGGGGCAGCGTCTGGGAGGGCGTCAGCAGCCCACTGGGAAGCTTGCGGTGCGTTCGGAGCCCACAACCGCAGCTTCGAGGCCGCTTTGGCTGAAGGGTTTAGAGCCTAAAGGGGGCAATGCAGCGGTGCTGCCGCATGGATGGCTGCTTGGGTACAGGCTGCGAGGCCTGGAAGAGTCAGGTAAGAACTCGTTCTTGTCGATGTACCGCATCGCAGATTGCTTGCGGGTTGTCGCGAAGTGAGTCGCCAGCGCGAACCTGGCCGTTCAGAAAAGGCTCCAAACCAGTGAACTAAGGACGATTTCGCTATCGTTTCCGGTAGTCTGAAGTAACGTGGTCGGAGCGAATTTGCTGAGAGTAGCGGATCTTTCGATTAATCCCCCGCTTCTGGTGGGGAGGTAGAGCTGGTTTCGGGGGCTGTTTTATGGCTGAATTACGGTGAATACGCTTTAGATTGCTTTGGAAGGCTGGTGCATCAAACTCAATACAGGAAAAACAGCTTGCTTTGGAGGCTGATAAGGGTTACTATCTTGCCATCTCGGAAGTCAATTGCTTATCAAATGACCAACGGAGTTCTTTTCATGTCAGTACGTTTCACACAATCTTGTCCGACCTGCGGCCGCCGAATCGAGGTCCGCGCTTCACTTATGGGATGCGATGTTCGTTGCCAACATTGCCATGCTGTTTTCGTTGCCCATCGAGACGATGCCCCTCAAGATAACGTCCACCAAGGTAAGACACTTCGTTCAGTTCCGTCAAAAGCCGCTGATGACGTCGCGTCAGATCCTTTGATGGATCGTGTTCAGCAGGCTTTGAATCGAGCCGAAGAATCAGCGGCGGTTAGTTGAGTTGGCCGCTTGGTCAGAGCAAGAAGCCTGATAACGCTTACGGCTGCAAGGTGACTTCTGCCGAGTCGGTCCCTTGCGATGGTGAGTCAGGTTAAATCTTCAGGGCAATTCTGGCTTCTACGAGCGCAGCAAAGAGCCTTTCTCGGCGATGTAAGCTCTATCTCGCGAGCCAAGACAGACGCTCAAAGGCAGGCTGAGGCCGGGAGCGTGTCTTCGCGAAGCAGGTCAATGTTTCCACCCACGGCAACGCCCTGCCAATTTGCAGCGAGCATCACACTGTTGATCCCTGATCCGATGCCCAGCAAAGCAGTGCGATCATTGGTGGTAATCTCGCCTGTGTGGGCAGCCCATGCTAATGACAGCGGCAGTGCTACCGAACCCGTGTTGCCGAGTTTGGGAAACGTGATGCTGTCGCGTTGAGGGTCCAGACCCATGGCTTCCAGCATGGCAGCACGATGCCGAGAGCCAACCTGGTGGCAGATCGAACGATCAATCACTTCTCGGCTCCACCCCGTCGTCTCGAGAAGACGTTCGAAAGCAGCGATCCCGGTTCGGATGCCCTCGGCCATCAGTCGTTCGGAATCTGTGTCCATTAACGGCTGCATCCCCGCTCCTGCCGCGTCATCGTCGCTCTTGCAGAGGTCGTGGAATTCGGTTCTTGCTTCCGCAATNGCAGCCNGNATAGGAGTTCCACTTTGCGAATGTTTGCGATGAGTCAGCANCCACGCACANCTACCCGANCCAATGGTCAGNGATGCAAACGCTGGNTTGACTGTTTTGCGTGTCAGTGACTNGTCCTGGTTCAANCTTTCGATGGTTTGAGTCAGNAGAGGTCGGCTGTTTTCGGTGCCGACNACGATTCCCGCATCAATCACTCCTGATTCGATCAACATCGCGATTTGNACCGCACCATTGATCAAGCCCAGACACGCATTGGAAACGTCGTACACCCAGCACTGCTGTGGCAGCCCAAGCCCATGGTGCACTCGCGAAGCAGTAGCCGGCTCAAGGAAGTCGCGGCACACACTTGCGTGGATCAAGCAGCCAATCTGTTTGCGGTCGATTCCAGCAGCCTCAATTGCGTGATTCCCGCTGCGAATGCTAGGCCCGCTGGGGACCGTACCCACAGGCCAAACCCGTCGTTCGGCAATCCCACTCATCAACTCGAGTCGACCCTGAGGTAGCTTCAGACGCGAGTAAAGAGGCTCCAAGCGATCTTCGATGGCCTGACTGGTCCAGATCTCTGTTGGAATCTCTGCACCAATCGACTCCAGATAAACATTTTCGAATCGCACTGATCGCCTGAGGTGTTGTTGGGTCCGTTTCAAGTCAGCTGCTTTGAAACCGTCTGTTTTCAGCGGCCGTATCGTAACCTAATCGGCATAAACTCGCAGGTTGCTATCAAAAAAAGCCAATGCTATCACTGCCTGTAGTGCTATCGCAGGCGTTCGTGTGAATATGTGGAAAAGGTTTGGATAAGAGAAGATGGGAGGCTAAATTTCCGCACAATCAAGGGTTAGGCGACGTTGCTTTACCCGACCAGACGTTTCCACGGTGATTGCAAGAGGCGGGGTGAGCTGAAGAAACCGGTTGATTTGTGGACGTATTTCCGTGTTGATCACGATTGCAACCACTGCCGGATCTGCCTTCAGAGCACCAAGAATGGAGTCTGAGCCCTTTGATCGGGGAACGGAGCTTCGAGCAAGCTGAGGTTAAGTTTGGTGATGCAGGACGAGTCTGCATCAAAATTTCATTCGCGAATTCGAAGAGGACCTTTCGGATGTCGAATAAACCACTGATCGGAATGAACGCCGATTATCGGGCTGCCGCCCGTAGCATGCCTGCGTACAGTTATGTTGCGGCAGGGTATTTTCAGTCGATCATCTCGGCTGGAGGAATTCCGGTAGTGTTACCACCCATGGATGATTCCGCTGCGATTTCGCAGGTTCTGGATCAGCTCAATGGTTTTGTCATGATCGGCGGTGCCGATCTTGACCCACGAAATGATGGTTTCATGCTTCACCCAAGTGTGCGACCTCTCGATCCTGTCAGAGAAGCCTGTGATCGGTTGCTCATGGCAGATATCGCTGAACGACGGATGCCTGTCCTCGGGATTGGAACCGGAATGCAGCTCATCAATGTGCAGCAAGGGGGAAACCTGTTTCTGCACATCAAAGAAGATCTTCCTAACGCTGTTCCCCATCATGACCCGCAAGATGCTAGTCACCGACATACTTTGGATGTTGTTAGTGATTCCTTGATCGGTCGGGTTTATGGTGACGGCGAGATTCGTGTCAGCAGTCGGCATCATATGGCGATCGACGAAGTTGCTCCTGGTTTTCGTGTCACTGCAAAGTGTCCCGATGGAGTGATCGAGGCCATCGAAAGTGAAATGATGGATTGGTTTGCAGTGGGAACTCAGTTCCATCCGGAGTGCGGTGCAGCATCCGCTTTGGACATCCGTATCTTTGAAGAATTTGTTGATGGAGTAAATCAACGGATTGATCAAGATCTGCGTTTGGTCGCATAGCTAAATATGTTATGTTACCCCCATCACAGTCGAAGCTAGGCTTCGACGAGCGTTAACCGAGTGGTTGCGTTTTCAATCAAACCTTTCCAGCGAGCCAACTTTGCGAGCTGCTCAATTGATAGACCATCCCGCTGAGGAGAGTCGGATCACAAGGATGTGACACTAACCGAATCGTTTGTGAGTGTTTCGGTAGTCCAGTCACAGCCCAGCGCACGGATTAGCGCGTTTGCCGCAGGCAGGATGCCAAGGCGGTAGTGACCGAACATACCACCGAAGCCCGTGATCACGGAAGATCGTGACCTGATGCAGGATGCAATGGGTCCACAAATCGAATCGGATAGGCGAAAAGTCAGGATTGACTTTGAGGCCGGACGCGCGACGAGTCGAAGCGCGTCCGGCCTTTTTTCGTTTCTTTGCAACGCTATTTGTTGCCTATGCATCGCAATTCGCTCGCAACTCACTCGGAAATGTACTGGCTTGTGATGGACCGGGACGGAACAATGTTCTGCGTTTTGCGGGCCCTTGTTCTGCTGGGCTTACTGGTCCGTTTGCCGTTAAGGCGAGTTGTTGTGCAGATCAATCCTTACGAATCAGCTCAAACGCAAGGTGGCGATGCAATTCAGCGACGTGGTGGTTCCCTCGTTGTAAAGATTTTTGTTGTTATCAGTTTCTTGATCTGCACGTTGTTGGTGTTCTTGGCCGGTTGGGCCTGGAAGCAGTATTGGACGTATCAAAGAGTTCCACAAAACGTGGGAAGTTTTCCATACAGGGCATTTGCATATGACATGACGCAGTTGGCTGTGGTGGGATGTTTGGGTGTCTTGGCTTTGTGGTCCGTGTTTGGGTGTGTTTGCTGGTGCAGGGCACGCGCGGCCAAGAGGTAGCAAGATACATTGGCGTGGGAGCTAAGGTTAAGTCTGCTTCCTGTAGCAGCGATTTCGCGCCTGTTGTCTGCGTTTTGCTGCATCTGACTTTGACCGTCGAAAAGAGCATTGCTGAACGGCAGGTTGCTACTGTGCTTGGTTTGTGAGCGGTGCATGGGGTTACAACGCCTGCAGAAGTGCCTACGCTAGTTCGCAATGGTTTGGAACGAGTTTGTTGTGTCAGGGGTCAATTGATGACTTGGGAATTGTCGGAATTTGGAAAGCACTTGTGTGGCGGTAGCGGCATCGGAGAGTTGATGGATGACTTGGGGCATGCGCTGGCCTCGGGGGGGGATGAGATTCGAATGCTCGGTGGAGGTCAGCCTGCGCATATTCCAGTCATGGACGCACGATGGCGGCAGCGGTTGAGTGAAATTGTGGCGAACGAGGGTGAGCTTGAGCACATGCTCGGTAATTACGAGCCACCTGCCGGAAATTTATCGTTTCGTGCTGCCGTAGCGGGGTTGTTTCGCGAGAAGTTTGGCTGGCAGGTGGGCGTGGAAAATATTGGCGTCACGATGGGCGGGCAGACCGCTTTCTTTTTTCTGTTCAATGCGCTTGCGGGGCGTTTTCATGCCGATCGTCAGAAAAAAATCTTGTTGCCTCTCGTACCTGAATACATCGGCTATGCCAATCAGTCGCTCGGCACTGAGATCTTTGCAGGTGTCAAGCCAAGCATTGAGTTGATCGGTGATCATGAATTCAAGTACCACGTCGACTTTGATTCGATGCGTGTCGATGAAGATATCGCGGCAATTTGTGTTTCCCGCCCGACAAATCCAACCGGAAACGTTTTGACAGATGATGAAGTATCACGATTGAATACGTTGGCGCACGACTTGTCCGTTCCGTTGATGATTGATAACGCTTACGGCGCTCCTTTTCCAAATGCCATTTTCACAGATGCAAAACCCGTGTGGAATGATGGGATCATCCTCACTCTGAGTCTTTCTAAGATAGGGTTGCCAGGAACGCGAACAGGGATCGTTGTCGCACGCGAAGAGATCATCAATGCATTGGGTTCGATGACTTCCATTGTTGGGCTGGCAAACGCAAATGTGGGTCAGGCGATCGTGAAGCCGTTGATTGAAAGTGGTGAGATTCTGAGTCTCAGCAACGATGTCGTGCAGCCGTTTTATAAAGGGCAGTCGAAAAAGGCGCTTGGGTGGGTGGATGAGTTTTTTGATCAGGGGCTTCCCTATCGAGTGCACCGAAGTGAAGGCGCGTTTTTTCTGTGGTTATGGTTCGAGGATCTGCCCATCACATCTCGTGAACTCTACGAGCGATTGAAGTCGCGGGGGGTGCTTGTCGTTCCCGGAAGCTACTTCTTCTTTGGCGTTGATGACCCGCAGTGGCGTCACCGTGATGAGTGTCTGCGCGTCAGTTTTACGATGGCTGATGAAATTGTGCGCGACGGATTTCGGATCATCGCAGATGAGGTTCAGAAAGCTTATCAGCAAGCCGCAGCTTGACTTTAAGCGTATCACGCGACCGTTGAATTTAGCAGTCGTCAGAAATTGGTTATCAGAAATTGGTGGTTGGGGGCTTTTGAGTACCTTGCCAGGACGCCGCGTTTCAACAACAGTGCGAGCCGGTGACGTTTTGTTCGTGACATCAAAACGCCAGCCAGTGGGTAGTTGGTAACTATCACCAGGTACATGTACCNGGTTTAGAATTCACCGGAACCGCAAGGTGATCGAAACGTACGTTGGTATTCGGTNACCCGATTCAGTTANTTGTGCGGTTATTCCTTGATGACCGCATCACCACCGACTTTGATCGGAAATGGCTGGGTCAACAGTTGTCGATTAATCGACAGGACAACGACATGGTCGCCACCATCCAGTGGTAAGGTACCAAGTTTGGTAGTGGGTGTTGGTTTACCGTCGACCCACGCGCTGAGGCCATCGGAAGGGATGTCGATGTTTGCTACGCCTTCTCGTGGCATCGTAATTCCAAAGCGAACGAACGAGGTGTGTGGCAGGGTGCGGTGCTGTTTGAACTGGTCCAGTTCGGCAAGCGGCAGCGTGCCATCAACCCTCGCAGTTTGCGGTCGCCAGGTCATGCTCGCGTCATCACTGGCCGCTGTGTCCATGCTGGTGCGGTTCATTCTGGCGCTGGCAGCATTGGTGAAGTTTAGGGTTTCCAGTGATCGAACAAGTGGTTCTGTCGAAACGGTGTAAGCAGGTTCTCGTCCCAGCGCCGACATGAATGTCAGTAGGTCGACAAGTTCTTGTTGAGGCAGGGAGTCGAGCAGACCCTCGGGCATCAGTGATTTCCCAGGCTTGGTCTGTTCGATTGCATCGAGGGCAATTTGAACTTCTTTGCCGTCAGCCAAACGCAGGCGAAGCCCGTCTCCGTTTTTACCCAGTGAAATGCCATTGATGATTTCGCCTTCGTCGGTCAGTACGGTCAGGGTTGTGAAGCCCTCTTTGAGTTTTGCACTTGGGTCGAGTAGTGCTTCGACAATGTAATCAGGTTGGGAACTGCCCCCGAGGCTAATCAGGTTCGGGCCAACTAGCCCGCCAGCATTGCCAATCGCATGACAGTTAATGCATTGAAGAGATTTTCGGCGGTAAATATCTTCGCCGCGGGTTGCTGACCCTTTGTTTTTCATCTCTGCAATCAGTGTCGTTTGCAGTTCAGGTGTCAGCTTCCACTTTGCCTGTTCAAGTTGTCCTGCCTTGCGTATCGCTTTTTCGAGGCTTGCCTGCCCTCCTGAAACTCGGACATCCCGCAGCAGGCTACGGGCAATGTCTGTTGGGAGTTCCGTGTTATCGATCGCTGCGGCTAGTACTGGCGGAAGATCCTTCCGTTTCAGCATGCTGACCACGATCGCAGATGCGGCATCGCCAGTTTCTTTTTCTTGCAGCAGTTTCAGGATCATCGGGATGGCTGCTCGAGGGCGTTTTGCAGCGATGGCACGTGTTGCTGCGATCCTTTTTCCGGCTTCTGGGGACTTTGACAGGATCGCGAGGGTTTTTCGTACCTCGGGCGAGTCGTAGGCTGCAAGTGTGTCGATGATCTTCTGTTGTGCAGGCCCAGTGGTCGTCGTCAAAGCTTCGAGCAGAGCTGACTCCAGTTCCTTGACTCTCCAGATGTTTGCGATCTTGGCAACCACTTGCAGGCGTGTGCCTTGGGGGTCGGGGGCTTTCTGGTTAAAGAAATTGATCAACGCTGGGCCAACGTTCGTCGGTACGGTCCGGTCTCGTTGAGTGCGATCAAGAAGTGGTTTGACACGTGCCAGTGTGACTGCGGCAGGATCCCGTTTCACGATGGCACGGAAGCTTCTCCCGAGTTGATTCGCATCTCCGGCCACCGCGACGGCCGCCACCAGTTGGTCCATCGATTGCTGCGAGAGTTCGGGAGACTCGATAAGTTTCACTCCAATCTCGGCGGCTTTGGGGTTCGCGATCGCTGTGATAGCAGACGCGAGTTCTTTCAAGCTGCCCGTCCAGTCCTCTCGTGAAGCCAGTATGGACTCGTCGGCGTAGGTCGCGTCGAGGCTTCGGAGTGATTGCCAGATGGCGAAGTTGAGATTCGGGTCACCCGTTTGCTGCGATGCGAGAAGCACCGTGTTCAAGGCTTCTGGGCTGACGCTTGCGTCGAGTTGCCCAGCGCAAACGACTGCTTCCAGAAGCAATCTTGGGTCATTTCGGTTCAGAAGAATGCGCTTCAGTAGGCCAGCTAGTGGTAGCGACAGGGCAGCCTTTGGTTTTTCAGGAGATTCGTTCAGGCGGCTTCGCCAAACACTTCGCAGCATGGTTCTCCAGACGGCCGGCTCAGCGGCGTCAAACATGCTAAGCATCGGATCGGTGACGGGCATGCCAAGGACCTCGTGGAACCAGAATAATTCCAAGGCTCGGTCGCCTGGATCTTTGGCAGTCCATGCTTGATAGGCTGCGAGAACTTTGGCTTGGTTCTGGTCTGCACGTTTCCACAATTCTTCTCGAGCGAACTGTCGGACTGGCAATGCTGGATCACGCAGGAGTTCCAGCAAGCTGTTGACGTCTTGGGCTGCGAAATCCGGCCATGGGTCGGGGGCACGTTCTGGAAACGAAACTCGCCAGACTCTTCCGTGGGTTCGGTCGCGTCTTTGGTCACGGAAGTCAACTTCACCGTGCTGGATGATGGGGTTGTACCAATCAGCGATGTACAGCGCGCCATCGGGACCCATGGCTGCATCGATGGGGCGAAACGCGACCCGTTGAGTGGTGATGATTTCCGGTTGTTGGCGACTGATGTAGCTGCTTCCGTTGGGTTGGGTTGTGAACCTGCACACGCGATGGCTGCGGAAGTCGTTGGTCACAAAATCACCAACCCATGCCGGAGGGACATGAGTCCCTGAAAGGATCTCGAGTCCGCAGTGTTTGGGGCTGCCAGGATTCAGGCCATTGAGCCAGCGTTTCGCACCTGGTGAGGTCACAAATACGGAGTCAGGAAAGATGTAGTTGAGTCCCATGGAACCGGCGCCGTCTGTCGCGAATGATTCTCCGCTCGCATCGAAGACGTGACCCCACGAATTGACGAGTCCTTTGCTCACTACTTCCAACTGTCCTGTTGACGGTCGGTAACGCCAGATTCCTCCTCCATCAAGATGCCGTGTGCCATAGGGAGTAATCA
>PAUV01000087.1 GCA_002712845.1 Rhodopirellula sp.
AACATCACACGAGATTCCCAATCGTCTCCCCCACCCGTCAATAATGGCTTGATGGATTTACCATCAAGAGGCTTGGGGGCATCAAATTCGAGTCCTGCAAAGTCTGCGAGGGTCGGCAATAAATCGATCGCACCTGCAATCCGATTGACCTTGGTCCCAGCCGCAATGCAGCGTGGATAGCGAACGAGACAGGGCGACCGTAATCCACCTTCGTTGGTCGAACCTTTACGCCCACGCATTCCGGCGTTGAAACGTGCACCGTTGGGTCCATTGTCCGAAAAGTAAATCACGATGGTGTCTTCACCGATTCCGATCGTATCGAGGTGCTGAATCAACCGTCCCACGTTGGCATCGATATTTTCACACATCGCCAAGGCAGCACGCGTGTGCATCAGCTTTTCTTTCTTTGCATTCGCCGCTTCAGGATCCGGCACAATTTCCTTATCGACAAATTTTTGCCAATACTGATCTGGCACCTGCATCGGTGAGTGCGGCGTATTCAGAGCGAGGTAAACAAAGAAAGGTTGGTCGCGATGCGAATCGATGAACTGGATCGTGCGATTGGTCAAATCATCAACAATGAAACCATCACCTTTCACAAGCCGGCCATTGTGTTCCAGCATAGGTGAGAAATAGTTGCCCCAATGCCCGCTGCAAAAACCGTAATAGTCATCAAAACCACGGGCGTTGGGATGGTACGGGTACTGCATTCCACTATGCCACTTTCCATAACATCCGGTCGCATACCCACCCTCACGAAAAACCTCGGCTATCGTCTGCTCATCAGAATTGAATCTTTCACCACCAGCCGATGTGCTGTAAACGCCAGATCGATTGTGATATCTGCCTGTAAGAAACTCAGCCCTCGTAGGTGAACAAACGGCACAAACATAGAAACGATCGATCTCGGCACCCTCACGTGCCATTGCATCGATATTGGGCGTGGAAAGATTTGGATTTCCATGCAGGCTGAGGTCCCCCCAACCCTGATCGTCAGTCAAAATCACAACCACATTAGGTTGTTTAACTCCATCATCCGCCAAACATCTATCGGAAGGAAGCAGCATGCCTGCAAGAGTTACAAGCAGACCAAGAGAGAATTTTTTCCAGACAGGGATCAACGACATTTTTTATTCTTTCTTATGGATAATCGCGTTCTGCTTACAGCCTAATTTGAGTAGGGCTATCAAGCAACGCAACCGATTCCCTGAAAGCACCCGGGCCAAAGCAATCTACTGACAAACTTACCTTTATACTGTGACGCATGGAGAAAACGCCAGAAGACGAACACAGCATGCCAAACACGTCAGATAAGTCTGATGTGGTGGCTCCAAATTCAGATCAGCATATGTCTCAGGACCACCAACAGGTGCTTGAAACTGTCATGGCTGAATATCTCGAAAAGCTTGATTCGGGTAACCCTCCTGACCCAGCGACTTATCTTGAGGCGTATCCACAGCATGCAGACGAACTTTCTACGTTTTTCCGAAATCACCATTGGTTAGGGATGAATTCGCCTCCCGATGCACCATCTCTTCTGGGTGCAAAAATTGGGCCTTACCAGATCGAGAGGGAAATAGCGCGAGGCGGGATGGGTGTTGTGTATCAGGCGCACCAAGCAGGTCTCGACCGAAGGGTTGCATTGAAGCTGATCAGTGGTGGCGTGCTGGCAGGCAAAGAAGAACGCAGCCGTTTTCGACTAGAGGCAGAAGCAGCGGCTCGCCTTGATCATCCAGGCATCATCTCGATTTTTGATATCGGCTCATGGCGGGGCTATGAATATTTTTCGATGGCGTATATCGATGGTCCGACGCTACAGACACACGTCGATGCGCGTGATTTAAGTTACGAGCAAATAGCAAATTTGCTGCGTGACATTGCCGATGCCGTTCACTATGCGCACCGAGCGGGTATCGTCCACCGTGACCTGAAGCCCGACAATATTTTAATCAATGCCGATGGCTTTCCACTGGTCGCTGACTTCGGTTTGGCAAAAACACATCGTGGAGGCAGCATCCTGACTCAAACGGGGCAGGTTCTTGGTACACCACACTACATGAGCCCGGAACAAGCGCAGGGGAATAGTGACGCCGATGCCTCCTCCGACGTTTACTCGCTCGGTGCCATTCTGTACGCAATGCTCACCGGCCAACCACCCCATGAAGGCGACTCGGCTGCACAGATTCTCCGCAGTCTCGCAGAAAACGAACCTCCGACACCACGACAAGTTCGCAAAGATGTCCCTCCAGATCTTGAAAACATCTGCATGAGGGCAATGCGACCTGAACTGGTCGCCCGTTACGAAACAGCAGAAGACATCGCACTTGATCTTGAACGTTATCTTTCGGGCGAGCCAACCAAGGCCGGGAGTAGCGGTTTGCTGGACCGTATGGCACGTGAATTCCGGCGAGATCAGCACCAGACTTATTTCAAGAATTGGGATCGGGCGTTGGAGAATATCGGTTTCATTGTGTTCATCGCCCATCTGCTGATGTACGGATTGCAGTGGTTGTCTGATTCTCCCAACAATTGGCTGGCCTACTGGCCCGCGAGGGGCCTGATGATGTGCGCTATTTTCTTCGTCATTTATCGGGGACGCGACGGTGCGATGCTGCCAAGCAGCGTGGCAGAACGTCCCGTCTGGTCGATCTGGATCGCATATCTCCTGACGCTCTCCGTACTCAATTTGATCAACATCGCCAGTGGTGGCGATCAGGGCAACGTTTTTCAAACTGCCGCGGCACTAAGTGGTTTCGCATTTATCGCCATGTCGGGCCACATCTGGGGTGGCGCGGCCCCCTTGGGTTTGGGCTTTCTCGCGGTTGCCGCGGCGTGTGCTATTTCGCCATCAAGCTCGCCACTGTTGATGGGCAGCATGTGGCTCATCAGTATGCTAATACTCGCTCGCCATTACCGCAATAAATCGGCAAACTAGGTGTTCACTTGCTACGTAAGAACCGTGAGTGCTTGCAAAGTCATGGGTCATTCACCCCGCGAAACGCATCCTCCGTATTTCAAACTTTTGCCGGGTGAAAATCAGACAAATCAAGCGTACAATGAGGGTCGCCGTCCATTAATCATTCCAGCCCCGAGGTAGCCGCCACGATGCGTGACCCCCATTCAATCAATCGACGTGTCTTTCTTGAGTCCTCCGCTGCAGCGGCAATCGCTACTGGCTCAGTTCTCACCTCTGGCCTACAGGTTTCCGCAGCCGACACTGCTGCAAGTGCTGAGTCGGTCGTAGGCACGCTCTACTCAACACTCAACGACAAACAAAAAAAATCGATCTGCTTTGATTGGAATCACCAAGATGGCAAACGAGGCTTATTGAGAACTTTCGTAGCCAATAATTGGAATATCACGAAGCCGGAAATCAATGATGATTTCTACACCGATGAGCAACGTGAGTTGATCACGAAGGTATTCGAATCCATTGTGCACCCAGCATGGCACGAGCGTTATTACCAGCAACTCGAAGATGATGCAGGTGGATTCGGCAATGAGCAGTCGATTGCGATCTTTGGCAAGCCGGGCGAAGGTAAATTCGAACTTGTACTGACAGGTCGCCACATGACATTAAGGTGTGATGGAAATTCAGCAGACCACGTGGCTTTTGGTGGACCAATTTTCTACGGCCATGCACCTGAGTTCAATGAGAATCCGCAACACACTGACAATGTCTTCTGGAGTCAGGCTGTCGAAGCCAATAAGCTCTATCAAATGCTCGGAGGTCAACAACAGAAACAGGCGCAAGTCGCCAAAACACCGAGAGAACAAGCCGTTGCCTTCCGAGGCGCTAAAGGTGGCATGGCAGGCCTGCCTGTCACCGACATGAGCTCTGATCAGAAAGAGCATTTGCAGAAAGTAATCGGTACGCTTACCGAAATGTATCGCACCAGCGATCAGCAAGAGGCGATGCAATGCCTCGCCAAGCAAGGTGGCTTGGATGCCTGCACTCTCTCGTTCTACACCGACCAAGATCTGGGCAAGGACAAGGTGTGGGATAACTGGCGCCTCGAAGGACCCTCGTTTGTATGGCACTATCGCGGTGCTCCTCATGTACACGTTTGGGTTAACGTCGCCGATTCCGCCGACGTTAAAACCAACTCCTGATATTTTTTAATAATATTTTGAGTCACCACAAGGGATTGGCCGCGGCCAATCCCTTGTTCATTACCGTCTTCAGCATCCAATGATTAGTCAATCGGCTGGCACAAATTGAATGTTTATCGGATAGCCCGATTCTGCCGGAACATCACCCTCTCTACCTGAGGTGGTACTCACACCGCCACTGCGTGTCAGAGCAAAAAAGATCCGCGTAATTTTGCATCTTGCCTCGATGTGATACTTTCGGTGATGCTTGTAGAACCTGAACCGACCCTTCTTGAAGAGATCAAACGATGCGAGGATTTGCTTACGTCATTGCTGTATTGGCTGCCCTTGGAATCATGATTGGCATCGTGTCTTATCCAAATCAAAATGAGCCAACCAGCAGTCGCACTGCAACAACGCCTGTCTCTGCCGCCTTAATGACGGAATCTGGCACATTAACAATTGCTGTACCCACCATGCAGTGTGAAATGGCTTGCTTTCCGAGAGTAAAGACAACTCTGGAAGGCAAGGATGGTGTTCAGTCCGTTGAACTGGCAACTCAGAAAGAAGAGGGCGTACTAGACAATCGTCAAGTAATCGTAAATTATGACAATGGATTCAATCTGAATGCGGCGTTGTCCTCATTGGTTGAGGAAGGTTTTCCAAACTCTGCTGTCGTCGAGTGAATTTTAGCAGCAGACTTTCATAGCCCCGCCCCATTCAACCATGGTATGCACCCAAATGGACAAAGCCGGTATCTTGCTGGTTGGACATGGAACACGAAATGCTGATGGGACCCGGCAATTTTTTGAGTTGGAAGAACACTTAAGCGACTTGGTTACCCCCGCGCCAGTTACCGCTGGCTTACTGGAATTCCAAAGTCCATCGATTCCGGAAGCATGGGATGAACTGTTATCCCAAGGGGTGACTCACATCCACGTTGCGCCGTTGTTATTGTTCGCGGCGGGCCATGCCAAACAGGATATCCCTGACATACTGGCGGAATGCCAAGCCCGAAGCGTTCATGTTACGTTTGATCAATCGCGTCCACTCTCTCGACATGCAGCGATCATTGATCTTGCGATGCAGAGATTGAATACAGCGTTAGCGTCCTGTCAACATTCTCCCGAGCGCACAGCGGTCATCATGGTGGGTCGTGGCAGTCACGATCCCTGTGCCAAAGCGGACATGCGGGTTCTCAGCGAGATCATCAGCCATAGATCGTTTGTAGCTGAAGTAATCACAACGTTTTACGCAATGACCGAACCCCGCTTACCAGACACACTTGAAATAGTGGCCCTCAGTGGGCGTTTTGATACGGTAGTGGTCCAGCCGCACTTGCTATTTGAAGGTAAATTGAACGAAGCGATTTTGAATCAAACAAAGGAAGCGGCAAACAGGCACCCATCTCTCCAGTGGCTCACTTCTGGTTACCTCGGCCCTGATCCTTTGCTTGCTAACGCCATAGCCAACCGAGCGGGAATGCAGTGAAGACTATACCCGGGTTGAAAGCTGCACCCGGGCGGAAGGCTGGCCCCGATGTGACTGCTCACTCGCGTGCCAGATTGATGATCGCATCTGCAATCACTCGATCTTCGAGCTGCGTGACAGATACGTTAGCGCCCCGAAACCAATTCATTGCTGGAGCGATGTAATCGGCAGGTGCTGTCGGACTCGCCACGGGCCCATTCCAGGCAGTGCTTTGCCACTGTCCTCGCTGCTCTGACCACTCGTACTGCCCGCCAAGGCTGCACTGCACATCGGCGCCCACAATACCTTTCACAGTGAACAACACCTCGTCCGGTCTCAACTGAAACTGGTGAGTGATTGAATCAAGGAACTGCGCTGTGGCAACACTGCTAATGCGGGCTCTGGCGTACAGTTGTGCATTCGCCCAGCTTTCTAACTGACTGCCATTCAAATCACCGATGTTGGCACGAATCTGAGCTGGATTTGGAGCTTCATTAGCTGCCAAGAACGGCAAACTCTGAGTGATCACCTCCGGCTGAAATGAGAGGATGCTGAACTTGCCATCCGTAAAACGGTACAGCCCGCCCAAAAGACGACTCATTCCAGGGCCCACCGGTTGGCCACGCCCTAAACCAAGGGGTAGACGATCGAGTGCACTTGGCTGAGGCCAAGCACCGAGGTATCCCGGTAATTGCCTCAAGGAAAGATAGGTTTTGATAATGCCCTCAAACTGGTCAGGCGTGGGAGGCACCGTATCCTTGATCGCGACAAATAGATGAGTGGGTGGGCCAAGCTGCTGGGAAGCAACATGTGCTTGCACTGAAATTATGTCATCAGGCGCAAACTGCATTGCGACCTGAGTGGGCGGACCGAGTTGCTGGGCATATTTGCCGTACTTACCGGGATCGAATGGCGCAACCTCAGCATGTATCGTCAATCGTTCACGCTTCGAACCAGGGTCTCGATCATCACGGTGGATTCCGACCATGATCGGGTCCATAGTGGCAAATCGGTTGGTGTATTCATTTGCTATCTGACTGTACCAAGCAAACTCCTGAGGAGTTACTGAATTAATTTCAACATCAGCGATTGGAAGAAAACTGCCTCGGGCACCACGTTTTGTATCCAGTGCGGTGTTATTCAGTTCAAACACACCGCTGCCATCTGACCGAACACCAAAATTCGGTGGCAGCATTCCTGTGGCAACCAACTGGTCGATACCCAAGTCGCTGGGCGGCAATTTTGATTCCATTGCGCCCGCCANTCTGGCTAGTTGGACAAGAGAAATATCTGCCTTGGCAAACATCCGACGNCGCAACTCGATCAGATATTCTGGTGAGANCAGACCCCGAAGCATTGCNGGAGCAAANTAAGCAAAAATNGTGTCATCACGCTCAAGCGGCATNAACTTTCTGGCAAGCATGAATTCAGGGGTCGCGGCAAGNGAGTTCCCAGACTTAGAAACCTCGANGAATTGCTCNGTCAGCTTGCGACTNTTGCTGACAAAGATGTAGTNACCATCCTGCGTAAAAAAAGAGCGAATGCGATTNTCTGCGGTGCTGAGCAAACTGACTTGCCGGTCGTCAATTTGNAAATTTTCCAACGTCGACCGTTGTATCCTTAGTTGCGAGCTTGGTGCGATCATTTTTGATTGAAGTGGTGAGCAGGAATGCATTTCTGGATTTGATCAACACCCCCATACTTGCACCATCGGTCAAAAAGAGATCTCTTCCAACCAGCGCCTGATCCTCGATCACAGTACCGCCCAACATCCGGGATAACTGCGTCATCTTCATGTTCAGCTGCGTTTCAAGTCGTTCAGCACTGTCATTCACAAGACCTCTCAGGGTGATCATTCGCGTGATGTCACCACCATGCTCATCAGTCAAATCCTGAAACCACAAATAGTTTTGGAAAGAGCCGTACCGAATGTAGAAACAGTCCGGCGGAACCTTTGTCGCAATTGGCTCAACAACCGCAGTCTTGACATCTGGGGGCACCATCTCAGGAATCCAACGCGGCGGTGCAGGAAGAGGCTCTGTCGCCAATTGTGGTGGCCTTGCTTCAACCGCAGCGTCTGCAAACATCGACTCACCGACACCAGCAGCACCGCCAATCAATTTCAACGTGCTCAACAACTGGTCTTCTTCCTGCCTTGACTCGTTGTACCAGCCAGGCAGAGGTAAGCCTGTGCGTCGGGCTAACATTGCGATCAGATACAGCTGCACCGCAGCTGGTTGCTCGGACGCTGCAACAAGTGCTTGTGCCGCGTTTGTGTAACCCGTCCACCATGTCTTGAGGACGCTTGCATGAACAGCCTGATCCTGTCGTGGAATGACAGAATAATTACCAACCACGCCTCGATCATCGGTGACGGTAACCGTTAGTGGCTCGGAACCTATAAACAGAAAAGAAACCCGGCGAGCCACCGTCTGGCTCAATTCCTCATCACCACTGGCAAGCTCGCGAATTAAGCTGCCCACCCGATTCAAGAGTCGACCTCCACCAGCTTGAGGGACTGGTCGATCAGAAGGTCGTCCAGTCGTAACCAGATCATTCGAAACAGGGTACAGAACGCGCCCATTCCCACCACTTACTCTGAGTGCAGGAAAAGTACGACCGAACATAGCGTCGTCGAGAGGCATCTCAATCGTCGCCGCCCCAAATGGCTCGCCGACTGCTGCGGTAATAAAAATATCTTCCGCTCGCGCGCACGTGGCACATGACAGTAAGACGACGGCGATCGAAAAACAGCTGAATGAAGGCTGCTCGAATCGACCACGGGATCGCTGAGAAAAAATTCGCATATCGATTTACAATTTGAGGGTAATCGCCCAAGCAGCAGTGTTGGAACCGATTTCAGAAGACTGACTTCAGAGGAATCCGAACGCGTCAATTGAACCTTGTTATATCCCGTCTCAAGCTTGATGACGTCAGGGGTCTGTTGACCAGCATCACTAAGGCAGCTGTTTCCACTGCACAGATCATTGTTGCAGAAAATGTTGCAAAAACTCCAGTACCCGAAGCTAACAGTTGTGAACCAGCAACCAACCTCCCGCCTCATTGCCTTTAGATCCCACCTCCTTGCCCTTAAATCACCGACGGCTGGCTGAAACATGGATCGACCTGATCACACGCTAACTCCTGCCCAGAGCCCTCCCATGAATCCGCATCAAAATTTGATCGCGAATGCCGTATCATGGAAAACTCTGAGCGCCGAGCGTTCTCAGGTTTCTCGATGAGCGGGGTCGTCATTCTCTGCGTGTCTGGGATACTGAGCGTCTGACTGAACGCACGAGCCCCGTGCATTATTAAGAATCCGAAGCAATTGGGACAATCGATCCGTGAAAAGCCCCTCCCGAAGCGGTGTTTTCCAAGCCAGCACCGATGAACGGCTTGAAGCCTTTGCTGAGAGCATCAGTTTCGACAGTCGCTTGTATCGGCAGGATATTCGTGGTTCGATCGCTCATGCCGAGATGCTTTCCAGTGTCGGTTTATTGACTAAGGAAGAATTTACGCTCATTCGCGACACTTTGGTCGAAATCCAATCTGAAATTGACAATGACCAGCTCCCGTTTCGGTTTGAGCTGGAAGATATTCACATGCATGTTGAGCAGGCCTTGATTGACCGAATCGGTGATGTGGGGCGGAAATTACATACAGCTCGTAGCAGGAATGACCAAGTCAGCACGGATATCCGCATGTGGGTCCGCGAAGCACTCGACGGTATCGATGCGCGGCTAGAAACATTGCAGCGTGCATTTTTAAGTCGATGCGATGGCGATTTCGATATCATTCTTCCGGCATACACGCATTTGCAGCGGGCTCAACCTGTGCTGGCCTCACACTACTGGCTTGCCTACATCGAGAAATTTCAGCGAGACCGTGAGCGAATCGCTGATTGTCGCCACAGAGTCAATCAATGCAGTCTTGGTATTGCCGCGGTCGCCGGGACAACACTTCCGATTGATCGAGAGCAGACAGCTCGCCAACTCGATTTTGAAGGTGTCACTGCAAACAGCCTTGATACCAGCAGCGATCGCGACTTCATGCTGGAGAGTGCGTTTGTATTGGCCACCATTGCCTCCCATCTGAGTGGCTGGGCCGAGGAATGGATTTTATGGAGCACGGTGGAGTACAACTTCATCAAGATCCCACAACAGTTCTGTACTGGCAGCAGCATCATGCCTCAGAAAGTCAATCCAGACACACTCGAGCTGACTCGGGGCAAGTCAGCGCGGGTCATGGGCAACCTGCAAACGTTGATGCTGTTGGTGAAAAATCTGCCGTTGGCGTACAACCGCGATCTGCAGGAAGACAAACCACCTTTGTTTGACTCATTCGATACCGTCCTGGCAATGCTTGAACTGGCCGCGCCGATCGTATCCGGAAGCGAACTGCAACGGGAATCAATAGAGAATCGTTTGGAACGTGGCTATCTGGATGCAACAACTCTAATGGAATGGATGATTGACAAAGGCGTTCCCCAAAGACGTGCCCATCACCTTGTGGGCGCGATCGTTGGTGAGGCGATGCAGCGAGATGTCCCACTGGCTGAACTACCATTGGAACTACTGCAAAGCCACGCGTCTGAAATTGACGCAACCGTTTTTGAGTCTCTCGGCTGCAAAAACTCAGTTGCTGCGTTTGTCAGTTATGGGTCAACGGCACCGGATCAGGTTCGACTTCAGATTGATCGCTGGAAAACGAAGCTCAAGTAGTGCTTGCCGGGGACCCTATGACTTGATTGCCGTAAGCCAAAGTGATTGATCATCCTATAATCTGTTTGTAGCACCAGAGCACAATGGCAGCGACAAGCCCGATCAAAGCCAGCGTATAGATTATTACGATAATCGCCCATAGGAAACGCTCTGCTGTACTGAACTTTCGATTCATCCACAGCAACGGCAACCCCAAGAAACCTGTTACAAGAAACAGGCACGCCAACACCGCAAGTTTGCTCTGAATCAGCTTTTCTGCACCACCATACCGTGCGGGTGCAATGCCAACCAAACCTTGTGCAGTCGAATCCATCTCGGCTACAGCACTTGCTGGAGTTGCTAATTGCGCCTCGATGGGCGAAGTAGAATCATCATGCTGGCTCACTCTGTTGGCTCCTGCTCTTGGATACCGTTGTCGGCAATCAGTTTCTGTGCCTTTGAAACAAGTGGTGCAACATTGCCGTTGTTGCCGTAGAGATCGATGATGCTGTACCAGATTTTTCGGGCTGCGATGATATTTCCATTCTGTAGCGATTCGTCTGCCTGATCAAGTTTGCCCTGAATGATTCGTGCAGCTTCACCCTGTTCCACACCATTCTCCTCGATGCTTGCGATTTGTCTCCGTGCCAGATTCACGAATGGTTTGTAGGTGTCGTCATCAGCCAGCAGCGTCTCCATGCTGCGATAGCGATCCAGCGCGGTTGCCACGTCACCAAACTTTTCAAACTCGTAGGCTTCGGCGTAAAGTCGCTCGCCCTCATTGGATAACGGTCGGTTGACCTTTAACTTGACTTCCAAAAGGTGCTCAGCTTGAAGCATCTCCACACGGTCCAATTGTTCACGCACCCATTCAACGTGCTCTCCATCCGGATACTTTTCGAGCATGGGAACGAGGAAACTGACCTTGGCCTGATTCAGAGCATTCCGATTGTCACGCGTTAGCAGTTCCTCTGCTCGGCCTTTCATTTGATTTTCATTCAGTGGCCAAAGTGTGTAGGTGATCATCGAAGCAATAACGATCAACCCAAGGACAAGAACAATCGCTCGATCGTACCATTCCGGCTTGGCGACTGTTTCACCCTCACCAACATCCAATGCCCCGTGCCCCAGCAGAATCCGGGCTTCATCTCTTTCTTTTTGGTCGGTGACATTTAGCGGACTGAACCCGTGCGAAACATGTTCGGCAACCCCGGCACGTGACATTGACCGACGTCGCACTTCTTTCAAAGCAAGTGTTACCGCAGCAGCACCATGTGGTCGATCGTCGGGATCTTTCTCGAGCATCTGCATGATCAGCTTGTCGAGCCAGACGGGGCAGTCCATGACAATGGAAGCAGGACTCTGAGGTTTTTCGTAAAGAATGTTACCTCGCACTTCTTCGACCGAGTTACCTGAAACGACAGCCCGACCAGTCAAGGCCGTGTAGAGAGTAGCACCCAATGAATACAAGTCACTGTGAACCGAGAATGCGTTTGCATTTTCAGCCAACTCAGGTGACCAAAACGTCATTTCGTGTGGCGTTACCGCGCGATTAGTACGGTACAACGAATTCGCCCTGTCAACACGAACATCAATCAAGACAGGACTCAACCCTGCAAAGAGCACCTTCTCTGGCTGCAGGACTCCGTACACAATTTCTTTTTCGTGCAATGACTCCAACGCACCCGTCAACGCTTCAGCGAGATCCAAAACGGATTCCCACGAAAGACGCGAACGGCGTTCTAACTCACTGGCCAAGGTAGGCCCCTCGATGAGTTCATGAGCCAAGTAGGCATCGGTTTCCTCAAAACCACCACCGTAACAGCGGACAACGGCAGGATGTTGAATTTGCTTTAGCACATCCCATTCTGCTGCAAACGCAGAACGGGCCTCCGGCGTACCACCAAAAGGAGAGGCAAATACTTTTACAGCTACTGCTCGCTTGAGCTGCACATGAATCGCCCTCCAAACCGAACTTTGCGACGGATGGTCACCCAGTTTCGTTTCTATCGCGAGTGGTCCAAGTCGGCTCCGAGGCATGGAAAAGAATCGCGATTCAGAGGTTCAAGAAGGTGGATCAGACGAGGAGTGCGGTCCCAGTATACTCAGCGGACCGACCCCAACGCACCATGACAAGCGGCGAAAGTATCCACATCGCCATGAAACATCGGAAGTTCCACCAATAGCTGGAAAGGTCTCTGTCGCTGGTGCTCGCTACCTGACGTTGCTGATCACCCTCGCAACAAATTCTTATCACTGATTCTTATCACTGACCATCGCCCGAACGCCGAGATGCTTCCATCTGATCCTCCAAATGGGCGAAGAAAAGTGCTTTGGCCGACTCATAAGCCGACAGTTCCCCCTCACCACTTCGCCAACGTGCAACTTTGGCTTCCTCAAATCGGATTGCCGTTTCCTTCTGATCCCGTAACCAATCTCGCATACGGATCATCCTGAGCCAGCAATCAGAACCATAAACCACAAGCCAAACACAGTGGGTTGGATCCGGCTGAGCACTTGAGAGATGACGAGGTTTACCGAGTACGATTGGTTCGGTGGACCAATCCGGTGATTCATTGATTCTGAAATTCAGCCCCTCGATCAACTGGGCTGCCGTTGCCAGCGCGGCCTCGTTTTCTACAGCAGCAAGCACATCAACGGTTGGACGGGCGATCAATCCCGAGATTGCAGTGCTACCCACATGCTCAACGGCGGTAACCCAACCAGCACAACTTTGCAGGATACTGCTTTTTGTTTGCTGAAATTCCTGCGGCCAGCGCGGGTCATAGTGCATTAAACGTACTTTTTGCTCTTCCATTCAAATCGTATTTCGCGAGTTCTGATGGATGGGCACCCACACATTTGGATGCATTTTCCCATGCTGCATTGTGTCAACATCGTCAAGTCACGACCGAATTCGTTGCCTGAAGCGCGACGTCGCAGCCCCTCAAACCCGTAATGCGTGGAATCAAAAGACGCAGCATGGGATGACTCGAATGCACCAATCGAAAGCAAAAACCCGTACATCAGCACAAAAACCAGCTAAAATGGGGCTTCACCAGAGAGCTTCTGAGCAGAGACAAATTCGGGTGCCATCGAAACACAAATTCCGTCACACTCTTGCGTCCAGCTCAACTGAATGCGGGCTTTCGTACCCTCGATCGGATAACCACTAAATCATGACTCGGCTGCTGAAAGGCCTCTTTGCATCGATGAGTCTGGAGCGGAAATGTCTGCTCTTTTTTGGTTCAGCGTTGATGGTCCTCATGCTTGGGGCTTTTGCTGTGGTCGAGAAACTGGGGCGTGAACTGGTACTCAATACAACCCGACAACGCGCAAAGGACTTTGCGGCAATTCAACTCTTGCTGCTTCATGATGATGCAGTGTGGTCCAAGAACCAGCGTGAAACGGTCACACCAGGTTCCGATCCGGATCTTGAACAAGTTGATCCTAAAACGGTCCTCAGTGACCTTCGAAAGGTCATTATCGGTGCCAACGTCACGGGCGACAGCTTTGATGAGGACGACGGTGATCAAGCATCAAAAAGCAAGCACGAATTCCTCTCGCTGAGTGATTCACGGCAGTACTCAAAACTGCCAAATCGGGAAACACCCGATGATCCAATCGAAGCTGCCATTCTGGAACAACTGAGACGCGATTCAGTAACTTTCTACGCAAACTCCCTACGTGAACAACGCCCTGACCTCACTGAACCAATTGAGTTTGCCGAGAATGAAGCACTGAGTCAGATCACGCCCAATCTGGAACAACCACTGTTCGACGAGTATGAAACGGACGACGGAAATTGCGTCTACTACATACCTGTCTTTTTCAAACAAAGTTGCCAATTGTGTCATATGGCCAAGGGCAGCGAAACGACGTTTGACCCAAATGCGCCTCCCGAAACACGAGCGTCTCAGATTCCGTTCCGTGTGCATAAAGTGACTATGCCTTACGAGAGCACGCGGGAATCAACCACGTTCATCAGAGCTATCGTCGTCGCGTTGGGAATGTTGATTGTCGCCGTCACCTTGTTTGTCCTGCACACCATCGTGCGTCATCTGGTCCTATATCCGATGTACCACCTGCGTGACGTTAGTGATGCCATTACTCATGGAGACACCAACCAAAGAGCAACGATCGAAACAGAAGACGAGTTCCGTGAGTTGGCAGATGCCTTCAATCGAATGCTGCGTCACCTTACCGAAACCCAGGATCAGATCCAGGAAGTCAACACCGAACTCGACACCCGTGTCGACCAGCTTGCGCAGCTAAACCTACAGCTCTACGAAGCCAATCGGTTGAAAAGTGACTTTCTTGCCAACATGAGTCACGAGCTACGAACCCCACTGAACAGCATCATTGGATTTTCGGAGGTTTTGCAGGGAATCGATTCGCTTAACGATAAGCAGCGAAGATATGCATCCAACATTCGAAAGAGTGGTCGACTGCTTCTCGAAATGATTAATGACATCCTCGATTTGGCAAAAGTCGAGGCTGGCAAAATGGAAGTGAAGTCGAGTGAATTTGAGCTCGGCCGTCTCGTGTCTGCGCAATGTGACATGATTCAGTCCCTGTCTGAAGATAAGAATATTTCGCTGTCCGTCGATGTTCCAGACAATCTCCCAAAGGCACATCAAGACCCCAACAAACTTGGTCAGATCCTCAACAATCTGCTGAGCAATGCGATCAAGTTCACACCGGAAGGTGGCATGATCAAGGTCACCGTGAGCGATGTTGATAATGGTCGGTTTAAACTGCTCATCAGTGATACCGGTGTTGGGATTGCCGGTGAGGATCAATCCATTATCTTTCAAAAATTCCGACAAAGCCGGAAAGTGCTGGACGGCGAAGGATTGACCAGAGAATTCGCCGGAACTGGACTTGGGCTGTCGATCGTCAAAGAACTGGCGAAACTTCTCGGTGGCGAAGTCGACTTCGAAAGTGAACTCGGACGAGGTAGTTCCTTCTGGGTAACGCTACCTTGGCATCTACCGGCAAGAGAACTTCTGAATGTGGGACCAAACCTGACGGCCCCAGACGACACACCCGCCATGACAACCTGACCGCGAAACAGAGCAATTGTTTTTAGTGTCTTTCGCCAGCAGCCTTCTGAGAGGATTCGTCAGAAGTCATCGCAAATTCGTGGCAATCGCCAAAACTCTTCACCGGTCTCGGGTGCATCCACCCGAGGTGACAGGGTGACTGATCGCACTTACGATGCATCCCGCTTTGTGGCATTCGCGAGTGCCCCACTCGTGGAATGAATGCCAGCTTGTCTGCAGCACTTCGTATGCTACGAAGTCGACCTACAGCACCGAGTCCACCCCATGGACTCCAGCATGATTGTCGATCGACCACGCCTTACTGTGCCGCAATCGGCACAGGAATCAGTCGCTCGCATTACTTCTTATCGTCGAGGCGAATCCGAATATCTTTGAACTCCGTCCACATTGGTTTACCCGCATGCAACTGCAGTGCGAGAATCCCTTCGTTTAATGCCATTTCAGGATGCTCATCTGTAAAGTCGAGAATCTTCTTTCCATTCAGAAAATGCTGAATACGGTTTCCTTTAGCAATGATTGTCACATCATTCCACTCATCAACCTTCATCAGATCCTTGAATCCTGCTGCATCAATCAATCGCTCCTCTTCCACTTTTTTGCCATCTGCATTCCATGTCGCTGTCTCACCTACCAAACAAATGCGGCCGCGTTTGCCCCTTTCGTCGTAGATAAAGCCTGGAACATTGGGAAAAGTATCTTCGTTGCGTATCTCGTGCTGATAGCCCTTCACAACCCAGTTGTTACCAACCCGCTTTCCTTGCGGCACTCTCATCGACCGATACTGAATGCCAGAGTTATTGTTGGCTGTACACCGAAAAGAGAGCCTCAATTCAAAATCCTTCAATTTGCCGCCTTCCCAAATCAGAAAGGTATTTCCCTTCGCCGATTTTTTGGCAGTTGTTTCACCATGGATCACACCATCACGAACTGACCATAGACGTGGATCACCATCCCAGCCCGTGAGATCCCTTCCATTAAAAATTACTTCCATGCCTTCGGAATCCGGCTTCACAGCTTCTTCAGCTCGACTTTGAGCAGCGGTGATAGAAAACAGAAGAGGGAAGAAAACAAGACAACAAAAAACACGAACCATGAAAGTGATCTCCAGATCATTGTGGAAAGTAAAAATTGGGACACAGGCATATGCCTGTCCGCGATATTTTCAAATAGCCGCAAAGGGCTCGCACTGATTCAACACAGACTACTTCAGACCAAGTACATCTGGCCCTTGTCGAAAAATCACATCTACCGGGATTCCTTTTTCAGTCAGCAAGTCAAGCTCCGCTTGCAACTGTGGCCCGATGACTCCTTTCGTCTTCACCAATTCAGACGCTCCGGCGTAATCACCATTACCCTGCAACTGCAACAACAACGACGACAACAGTTTGGTAGCCTGCCGAAAGCGTTCAACATTAACACGGTACCGACCATTGGGCAGACGTTCGAATGCACCTTCATCACGGAAAAAGTTGAAACGAATCATATTAGCTTTGCCGTGTGCACTTGAGGCACCAAAACGCACGCTTCGAAAAATCCCTGCCATGAAAGTCACATAGTAATCCTGCAGGTCCGTTTTCAGCTCTCCACGCTCGTGAAGTTGATTGATCATGTGCAGACCGAGAATATCAGCTTTTCCTTCCTCTATTGCTCCCGCGTGCTCTTTCAAAATAGTACGCACGGAACCACGTCCATCAATCGTATTCTTGATACCAAGACCGTGTGCTACCTCATGGAACATCGTGTTACTGAAAAATGCATCGAACGTGACATGCTTGCGTTGGTCCTCTGCAATCAGCTCATCTGCAATGGGAACGAGAATTTTATCGAACTTGGCACGCATCGCATTTTTCAATTGCAGCCGACGTGTTCCCTTCTGCAACTGAACCTGCTCATCATTTGGTAGATTAATCGCGATTGTTTTTGACCCAGCATTGCAATCACCCGCGTAATAAATCACGTCATAGGCATTGAGTTCAGTGTCGGTTCCAGGCTCTTCTTGCTTGTACTTGTCAGGCACGGGCAGGGTTGCCTGTAGATCTGGCAGGAACTTCGAATACTTTGCCAATCGGGCACTCCATGCCTTGTCCTTGATCAGCACAAAACATTCGTGTGCCGTCTTATATCCGTACAGCTTGTCTTCGTAGTTTTCGATCGGACCAATCACAACATCAATGGTGTTGTCATGCATGTCCAACCAGGCAAGATCACTCGGTTGATAGTCGTCTGTTAATAAAGCATCAGCACGAAGTAGCAAGTACCGTCGCAGTCCGGGATCTTCGGCTAACTCCGCCGCCTTACGCAGCAGATCAGCTGCACGCTGCATTGGCTGTTTGAATTGTTCGCGATAGGGAACAACCTTCAGTTTGCCGGATTTGTCACGACGCAAAAACGTATACAGGCTATCTTTGCCGCTCAAATCAGCCGCTTCGAACTCCGCCTTGGTCATATCGGCAGGATAATAATTCGCACCCAACGGTTTCGCACCCACGCCCTCAACAAAGGGGGCATTACCATCAAGCCGATCCCATGGACCGTAATTGATCTTCACGAACCTCCGGACCTTGGATTGCTTCAGCGACTCCAAAAATTTCTTACGTGGGCCGTAAGCTTCATACCAAAAACAATTGTCCATGATCTTGCCAGCTTCCATCAACAAGGGAAGCATCTGCCGCTGCTTATCTGTCAATTGGCTGAGATCAGTGGTCAGGTCCACCACAGCGTATTGATCAATCCCCTTCGCAACATCAACGGGTTGCTGACCAAACACAACTGACTGCGTAGGAACACCCAGAAGAAATCCCAGAGAACATCCCAACGAACATCCCAGAACAATGAGCTTTGCAACACGAATCTGCATGTTTATTTCACTTGCACGAATGGTTTCAGGTATGACTCCCATTACTGGGATTGGCGAAGCGATTTGAAATCTACAGCATGTGAACGTGGTATACCGCTTCTCGCACCCAGATCTTACCCGATACCCCCAGATCATTCACGTTGCCTAAAAAGAAGGTCTGAGATTCGCTACCAAGCTGTAGCAAAACGAAACACGTGTGCAATCGTGAGCCAACGTTTTGGTGACCTAGTCATTTCACCAGTGTGCTTTGGACCACAAATCACGTGCTCGCTGAAAAACAGCTGCTTTGGCACGCTGTCTGCTCTGTCAACCCGACCTTGTCTTTCAGAACTTGTCAAAGGAATTTACTCATGAGACACACCACCAACTTCATTCCTCTGATTCTCGTGGCAATCGGATTGATTGGCTCCCATCGAGCTACAGCAGAAGAAAAGGAAATCGAACTATACACAGCAGTTGAGCAAGGCGATGTGACGGTCAAATTCATCGCCCTCAACGCCATGCAATCTAATGTCTTGATCACGAATGAGTCAGATAAACCTCTGCAACTAAGACTTCCCAAGGCAATCGCTGCCGTACCCGTGCTCGGACAGTTCGGTCAAAATCCCAATCAGAATCAAAACCAGAATCCAGGCGGCGGCACAAACCAAGGTGTTGGTGGAGGATTCAATTTGGGCAATGGACAAGGTTTCGGAAATGGACAAGGTTTCGGAAATGGACAAGGTTTCGGAAACGGCCAAGATTTTGGGAACCAACAGGGCTTCGGGAACCAATAAGGTTTTG
>PAUV01000088.1 GCA_002712845.1 Rhodopirellula sp.
GAAGCGCTTCGAGAACGCGGTGCTGGCGTTGTCCGCATCGCGGTGGATAGTGACAAAGATGCCGCAGCACTCGCTGAGATCCGCAAACAGACGACAGCCAACCTTGCCGTTGACTTGCAGGAGAACTTCCGACTGGCGGAGGCAGTCGCTCCTCACGTGAACAAGATCCGCTACAACCCGGGACACTTGTATCACCACCAAAGAGACAAACCGTGGCAGGACAAGGTCCGCTTCATCATTGAACAGGCGAAGCAATTTGACTGCGCCGTGCGGATCGGGGTTAATTGCGGCAGCGTCGATCCTGCCAAGAAAGAAAAATACGATCCTAAAGATTCCATCACGCCGATGCTTGAGAGTGCATTGGAACACTGTGATTTTGTGGACTCTCAGGATTTCAGTCGTTACGTCGTATCGCTGAAAGACTCAGATCCGAGCAAGGTAATCGAAGTTAACCAGCGCTTTGCGGAACAAAGACCCGATGTGCCGCTTCACCTGGGAGTCACAGAAGCTGGAATGCCGCCTGATGGAATCATCAAAACACGGATAGCATTCGAGCAGCTGATTGGTCGTGGTATCGGGGACACGGTACGTGTTTCACTGACCTTGCCGAATGATCGCAAGCCGGAAGAGATTGATGCTGGCCGAGGTATTGTTGATGACATCTACGCAGGTAGAGTGCGAACGGTCGTCAACCTCAACGACAAAGCGCTGAACATCATCAGTTGCCCCAGCTGTTCCCGCGTCGAGAATGAGGCATTCATTGATCTCGCAGCCAACGTCAAAGAAATGACGGAATACGCCAAGGACTACGCAATCACCATCGCTGTCATGGGCTGTCGCGTCAACGGGCCCGGAGAGACCGATGACGCAGACTTGGGACTTTGGTGCGGCCCGGCCAAGGTTAATCTCAAAAAAGGGACTGAGGCGTTAGGAGCCTTCGGATATGACGAAATTCTGCCACGCCTCAAACAGGAACTGGACATCCTGATCCACGATAAATCCTAAGCACCGAAACAGCACAGATAGGACTCGCAGCTGGAATACGCGGAACGCGCCGCGGGACTACACGGCGCTCGGCGAACAAAAATGCTGATTCCGCTGCTCGAACTCGACTCCGCCCTACCCAAAATCCAAAGCGGTGGTCATAGCTTTGCAGAAACGCACAAAAAGTGGTGATCACTTGCCGTTGTGTCACCGGCAGAGCTCCATTTGGTCAACCAAAAATTCTTGGTCTGGGGAAGGCAGTTGAACTAACGCCAATCGGCACTTTGCAATCTGGGGCAAACTTCTATTCGTCTTTGAATCAACCTCGTCGTGGGCGGGTATATCACAGCTGCCCAAGCACTGTCGGTGCTCAATCAGCACCTTGCGTCTCGTAATCCGATTGGACAACTGGCCGTCGAAAGCGAACACCCTAAGTCAAGTGTTCGACGTGCTGGCTCAGCGGACCATCTCGGACCAACCGTTTGGTGAACTGGCAATTGAACTCCGGCACTTAGGACCGGCTTGACCTTGGAAGGTTGCTGCTGCCCCAAGCGGTGGGCAGCAGACCGTTGGCTGAGTTGATTTTTGGAAGAAGGTTTGATGCCTTAGATTGAACTCGGCAATGTGATTCATGAGCGGAAACTGCAGCAAAGTCGCAAGCCAGCCAATGAGCGTCCTGAGGTGCTTCCCATGGCGGGATAAGAAAACCAGGCTTCAGTCGGCACCTGAGTCAACTGAAGCGGCCGTGCAACATCCAGCGATAAGATGTGCGATTTTTCTGTAGTTCAGCCCGAGATACGAGATTGCGAAAGATCCACCACCACTCTCCTTGGTCTGTTTCAACACGATAATAGTCACGTCGAATTGACTTTCCTCTCCACCACCCACTTTCAATGCGTTCTGGTCCCCAATGATTCAGTACCTGGTGGTCCACTCCGTTGAATCGAATTCGTTGCGGTAAACGAGAAGACGACACTCGAAGACTGAAATCCGTCTCATGCCACGCCACACGCAGCGGTAAAGGGTCAGCAAGAAGAGAAAGAGGACGCCGCAGGGCGTCACCAGCCGTTGGTTTTACAAGAGAGCGATTGATGGCCGACTCCACATTGTCTGCCCATCTGTTGGAACTCCGTTTCCGATTTTTCTTGCGTCGTTTCACAACAGGTGAACTCGCATTGCCCGCCAATGGCAGAACCTCAAATGCGCGTTCAGGTAACGGATCATTCTGCAACTCCAAATATCCAACCCGCTCACGCCCCATCCGCCCAGTCAATGCGTCGACCAAACGACTGATGGCGACACCTGTCATCCCCGTTGCCGAAGACGAGTTCTCCTCAAGCTCAAAGAATGAAGCCTGGCTGCTGCGAAGTGCACCTGACAACGTGACCAGCAGACTCAAACGCTCGACCTTTTCCTGGATCCGTACTGACTCCAACTGATTGACGACCAAACCACTGAGATGGTCAGCATCCACCGTGGGGGCAAACAACCCGACATCCAAACTTGTTTTTTTAGTCCCACTCAATTCCATGCAACAGCGCAACCGCAATACGCCACGTTGCTGCACCATCAATTGTGAAGTCAACTGTGAGACCAATCGCTTGAGCCGATCCGTCAGAATCTCGAGGTCAGTCGTGGGATATTCCAATGCGAGGGTCACCGAATACTCGGCCTCAGCCTGATGAACTTTGAGTGGTTCGTCGACTTCTGCCTGCACCTGCTCCAAACGCCGCACCAATTCAGGCCCCAATCGCGTCGCCAATCCACTTCGAGGCAGCGAAAGCAACTGACTCAATGAGACAACACCGAGCCTTGCTAGAGTAGAGACGGTGTCGGTTGCAAGCCTCAACGACTGAACGGGCAATTCTTCAATCGCTCGCGCAGTACTTTCGTCACCGCGAATAATCAGTCCACCATAGAAAACTCGTTTGGAAGAACACGCCATATCTTGGATTCCGCCAGAACTCCACTCACTACCTTCACCTTCTAGTTTTTCAGCAAGATTCGTTTTCCTCAAAAGCTCTGGACTCTGCCCACCGCATGGCAACTGCCTGGGTACCTCCCTCATAACCCCCAGCGGCTTCATCGTTGCCTCGTGTGCCAAAGCCCATGATGCAGCTACAGAGTCCGCAATTGCCATTCGAGCTCGCACATGTCGTGCAGCCAACATTGCCTCCACTGCCACCAAAAGCCCAGATTCATCACCGAATAGATGACTGACGCCTGAGATATCGCATAGCAGAGATTCACATTGATGCCGCGGATGACCGGCCCATGGTTTGGCTGCCAATTCTTCCAGAGCAACTTTGGGAGTAATCTGCCTCTGCACGGATACTGCAATCTGCTCAAGTGAACGCTGATCCAAGCTCTTATCATGACGCTGGATCAGCGGGGGCCTTCTTGCTGAATCTGATTGACGCAATCCGGAGTTGGTAGACGAACGCACCAAATCGGCTGCCTCAGCAAGCTTCATGGAAACCCGCACTCCGAGTTGTGATGCTGCATGACAACAAGCGACCACCAGACGCCCTCGGCGGGAATTTTCATTCCACAGCACAATCGGAACCTCTGCAATCGGAACCTCTGCAATCGGAACCTCTGCAATCGGAACCTCTGCAATCGGAACCGAATCAGTGTGAACCGAATCACGCTCTGCGGCTTGTCGCAACTCGCTTTGCAGTCTTTGGATGGGCCAGTTCGGAAGCCAGATGCACAGCAGCCGTTTCATATCTGTTGTCCTTTGAACAACCGGTTGAGGAGACAGAGTCATGATGCCAATGGATCGTATGCAAACTTCCACGATCATCAATTTGTACTGCAGTCTGTTGCCCTGATGTACCGCCGCGGCAACGATCTACCGTGACCTGTAAAGCACGATGGGATTGAACCGCAATTTCTTCACGAATGCTTCCCCGCGAACTCACAACAGAATCAAATGGATCGTGTTGAGATCCTGTAGCTAAATGTTTAACGTGAAAACGCACTTCAGCAAAACTGGGTCTTCCCCGGCTCGCTGTCGGGCGGACTAACAGGCCTGCGGTTTTCCCCACCTCAGATGCCAACTGAAATCGTCGTGCGTCACGATCATCCAAGTGAACGCCTGCATAAGCCCAAACTGCTGCAACAGATTCACATCGCAATGCTTGATCAATTGCCCAGACAAGATCAGAGTGACGTTTGGGACGCACCCAAATGATTCGATCAACCGGAAGCCCCAGTGAAATCGCTGCGGGTGGATAAAAACCTGACTCACCACAAACAACAACCAAGGGCCCAGACTTCACCGACACCTTCAGAAGATTAGCAGCAGCAACCAGAGACAAAGACGCCGCTCCCGAACTCTCTGAATCAGCAACCCACTCAGTAATGGCATCACGCCGTAATCCTCCCCGAGGCAGCATTGCGTCAATGGACTCGCTTCCAGTTGAATAGAGTGCCTGTGCTTGATGTTCAACTTGTTCAGACAGCACGCATCCCAAATCGACTCGCAACTTACGAAGAACCGACTCTCGATCCTGACTTTCAGATGCGAGGACATCAAGTTCCGAATCATCCAGCCGACTGCCAGACTCGGCTACTGATGCTGGTACTGATGCTGGTACTGATGCTGGTACTGATGCTGGCGAAAAACGGTGGTCTCCCAAACTCTGCCAATCCGTGCCAGCACGAAATGCTTTGACTGGCTCAGGCACTGACTGCGAGTTCTGCTCACACTCCCCATCAGATAAATCATTCGCACCAGCTTTGCCCTGAGAGCAATAACCAGTTAGGAAATCAAAGGTTTGTTGATTTGACATCACAGAACGAAGTACACGCGTGAAAAAATTTGAGTGAGAATGGAGAAAGAGCAAGTGAAGAGTGGGCTGAAACTCGAGGCCGGAAACAACCACTTTCCCAATGCTATCAACTAATGTATGCTTGTACAGTACTTATTCGGCTATTGGTAATCACTGATGCAGAAAATCCGCTGGTTCTTCCTGATCTTGATTGCGGTGATGACCTTGGCGCTGGTCTTTCAGAACCAAGCGACGGTTGAGATTCAGCTTCTTTTCTGGAAGCAGTCCCTGCCACTTTCTTTACTTTTGATTTCAACCACCACCATTGGTTTTTTGCTAGGTGCATTATTGACCGCGGCGATGCTTCGCAAGCGAAAGAAGAAAAAGCTGGTTTCGAAGTCCCCAACCACTGACCCCATAGACACACCAGCGAACACAAAATCGCAACGAATTGGCGGCAGGAAACAAGTGAAAACTCCTCTAGAAACCGGCTCTGGCGAATAACCGAGCCCGATTTCTGGCGAGTGGTATCGCACTGGCGAAGAAATCCAGCCGATACGAACCAGGCTTGCAATTCAATCCAGCTATGGCTCTGCAGCAGCCGAGCGGTAACAAGCGATCTGTTTAGCGAGCCGTTCAGCATCTAATTAGCGGGCAACTCGGCGAGTTGCACGGTGTTTGGTTAGCGGGCAACTCGGCGAGTTGCACGGTGTTTGGTTAGCGGGCAACTCGGCGAGTTGCACGGCGAGCAGCCATCACAGCACGTCGTTTTGCAACCACGTCGTACCGCAGCAAAACCAAACGAGCGAGGTCACCCATGTGGTGTACACCGCCTTCGCGATCGTTCTTTGCAGCAACATTGCTGCGTTTCACTGGAACGCTTCGCTCCACGACACCGTTCCCAGTAACTGCGTTCCCAGCAACCACGCTCTCGGCTTGAAACGATTCTGTAACAGGAAGAATCGCGGCATCGGCTGGAGCATCAAAAAGAAGCATTTGTGTCATGGTTTAGTTTCCCGCAAAGAATGATGTTCTGTCTCTCGAGCAATCAATTGCTCGACAAAACGATTTTTCGCGATGCGGATGACACGTCAGGTCACGAGGCAAAAGAAAATCTTTCCTCATCCGGAAAAATCATTCTCTCACCGCACAAAAAGCTGCGATTACTGGAAATCAACGCGAAAATACGAACTTCAAGGCCCCTGCAAACCGGAAGCCTCAAATCGAAGAATTACTGGTCAGCCTGTGGCCAGAGGACCAAAGCAACTTGAAACCAGGCCAAAATCGCCCGGTAACGTCCAACCAAACCCAAAAGCGAACCTGTTCTGCAGCAGGTTTCCTACCCGAGCCATACATCGATCACGCCGTACTGGGATGCGTCACGCACCATATTTTCTTCCCGTATCGTGGCGTGATCCAGCATTCCTACCGCCCCACGGCCCGCGTTTTTACGAGCTCGGGTCCACGCGACGCACAGCACGCGGTAAAAGCAACCGACTCGCGTCCGAAGTGACTGCCCCCGCAGCCTCACGCGTGTGTCCCTCTAGGCACGCCGCACGCGACTGTGCTCGGCACAATCGCTTATCTCGCCCAACTGTCTCCACTGCCTCTCTCCACTGCCTGTCTACACTGCACAGCAGCCTTGCTGGTTGCGCGAACGCTGGCCAATGAGTGCAAAGCATGGTTCAACGAAGTTTCTCGGTAAAAGGAGTCCGCTTAACGCCCCTTCCAGATATCGCCCCGTTCTCTGCTGTCCTTTGGCCCAGTTCCCCGCGCAACTATACTATGATGCTGTTCGTCGGCAGCTAATTGAAGGGCTAGGCTTTGCTAGTACGGCAATGCGTCGCCCTCTTTCACCAACCCTTCCCCATCACAACACCATTCTTCCAAACACGGAGGAGGACACCACCGAATCGTGCGTGAACTACATCAGGTCCAGGATGATTCGCCGGAACGCAGTATTCTGGCGCGGCTGATCTTATCGAATCAAACAGTGGAAGCTGATCCACTAGAAGAGCTACATGGCCTAGCCACAACCGCAGGTACGGAAGTGATGGACGAGCTGGTCCAGCGTCGCCCGTCCCCAGACCATTCCACTTACTTGGGAAAGGGTAAGGTTGAGGAATTGCGTTTGATGGTCGAGCGACACGACGCCGACCTTGTGATTTTTGATAATGATTTGTCNCCCGCACAAACACGCAACCTCGANAAAGCGGTGGGTGCAAAAGTGCTGGATCGTACTGAANTGATTCTNGATATTTTTGCGGCCGGAGCTCGNACNTATGAGTCGCGTTTGGCGATTGAATTGGCTCAGCTTGAGTACTCCCTGCCTCGACTCAAGCGGATGTGGACCCACCTATCTCGTCAAGCGATGGGCGTCGGCATGCGAGGCCCGGGTGAGAAACAACTAGAAGTTGATCGCCGCCTTGCTCAAAAACGGATTCACGACCTGAAGCAGGAATTATCGAAAGTCGAGCAGCGCCGTGAGCGGCAAGTGAAAGCCCGCAAGGAGGCCCCCACGGTTTCTCTGGTCGGCTACACGAATGCGGGCAAGAGCACGCTGATGAACGCACTGACCGAAGCGGATGTCCTTGCCGAAGACAAACTTTTTGCGACTCTGGATACGCGGACACGTCGTTGGCAGCTACCGGGCTGGGGCACGGTTCTTCTCAGCGATACCGTCGGCTTCATCCGTGACTTGCCACACTCGTTGGTTGCCAGTTTCAAATCAACACTTGAAGAAACGCGTCAGGCTGAACTACTGCTTCACGTTGCCGACGCCAGCAGCCCTACCGTCTTCAATCAGATCAGTGCGGTCTACAGTGTCCTGACAGACCTGGGCATCGAGGAAAAAGATACTCTGTTGATACTCAACAAGATTGACGCCATTCGAGATCCAGCCACCTTGAATCGGGTCCTCGACCGCTACCCCAATGCAATCACGGTGAGCGCACGTAGTTCCAAAGGCCTGACACTGCTGACCGAAGCAGTCGGGGAGGCATTGGGGCGTGAGTTTTTGGATCTTGAGATCGATGTTGATGCGACGGACGGGCGATTGCTTGCCTTTCTCGCAGCCAAAGGTGAAGTCGTTTCACAAACTTGCAATGAAACAACCATCACAGCTCGGGTGCGAATGCCCACCGGTGCGATGGGTCCGGTACACAAATCAGCACTCTCCATTCGACCTGCTGATGGCGATCCCATATGCTCCGACCAGGTTACTCCCGACGTGATTACTGCCGACCAGGTTACTCCCGACGTGGTTACTTCAGACGTGGCAACTGATTCAGCGGACCCCCACCATCGGGGTTCCACGAGTCCCGACGAAAACGATACCGATCCTCCGATGTCCAACGCCGACACGGAGCCGACAAGAGCGTCGACGACACACGCAGACAACCAAGCCCCCGAACCATCTGATGTCGCTCCGATAACTGACAATCCCATCAGCGACAGTTCTACCGAAGTTGCGTGAAGACGTTTCGCGAGCCGTTACAGGTGAAAACATATGCCATGGAAAGCGAAGGACTCGGTCGCCGTTGTAACGGGTGCCAGCAGTGGAATTGGCAAATGCTTGACGCAACAACTCGCTGACCATGGCTGCCACGTCATCGCAGTCGCACGCCGGGCTGATCGAATCAATCAATGGACCGCCTCCGCAAAGTCACATGGATTTGGTGGGGTTACACCAGTGGTGGGCGACATCACAGACGCAGAAGTTCGATCAACGATTCGATCCACTATCGAAACAGATCATGGCGGCAGGCTCGATTTATTGGTCAACAATGCTGGAATCGGCGGCATCGGCAGGTTCGCAGAAGCTTCTCCTGACCGACTGCGAAAAATCATGGAGGTCAACTTTTTCGCTCCGGTCGAACTGACACGCATCCTGTTACCGTCACTGAAACGTGGCTCTGCCTCAGTCATCTGCAATATCAGCAGCGTGTTGGGACACCGCGCCGTCCCAAATAAAAGCGAGTATTGCGCCAGTAAGTTCGCCATGCATGGATGGAGCGACTCCCTGAGAGCAGAACTTGCCGCAGATGGAATTCAAGTCACACTCGTCAGCCCAAGCACCACCAAGAGTGAATTCTTTGATTCACTGATTGAAACAGACCCCAATCAGCAATCCCGTAGCTTGGGCCATTGGTCGCCGCAAAGAGTCGCTAACAAAGCATTTGAAGCGATTTGCAAGCGTCGCAGCGAAGTGATCCTAAGTCTGGGCGGGAAAGCGCTCGTGCACTTTGATCGTCTTGCACCAACACTGATGAACAAAATCCTGGCACAAAGTCCAGCGAAACCCACTGACCGCACAAATTCAAGTGATCGGTAATGCCAGAATTGGAAGTGCTATTCGAAGACAACCACCTGTTGGTCGTCAATAAGCCGGCAGGCTTGCCAACCATGGGTGCTGAATCCGGCGACACCGTGCATTCGCTTGCTGCGCAATACATCAAGCATAAATACAGCAAGCCTGGCAAAGTGTTTATCGGAATTGTCAGCCGACTGGATGCAATGACCAGCGGCGCCCTCGTGCTAGCACGCACCAGCAAGGCTGCCTCACGACTAACAGAACAATTTGCCAGCAAAGCGTTAAAAGCTAACGGCCTGAAAAAATCCAAAGGTAAGAAAGCGACAGTCCAGTCACCTCGAAAAGTTTACCTTGCGGTGGTGCAAGGTAAACTTGACGCTGAGGCCGATCATTGGACCGACCAAATACGCAAAGACGAATCTGCTCATCGCATGCGTTTAAGCCCGACGCGGCGAGATGACTCAAAGACTGCCGAGCTTCGTTACCACAGCCTTGCTGCACCCCGAGCCCATACAATGGTCGCTGTAGAATTATTGACAGGACGTAAACATCAGATTCGCACACAGTTTGCAGATCGCGATCATCCCATTTTAGGCGATCGCAAATATGGCTCACAAATCAACTTCAAAAACGGTATCGCATTGCATAGTTGGGGGCTACAAATCGAGCACCCAACCAAGCGTGTCCCAATGTGGTTTGAAGCTCCACTGCCTTCCAGCTGGGGAAAATTCCAACATGACCTGCCAGCCCAAACGAACGTGCGTCAACAAATCGAGAACTCCTTCCCACCACCTCCACCGGAGATGCAGTGATGCCGAATTTGTTTGGCAGCACACCCCTCTATCTACCACGAAAGATTGTCTCCGGTGGACAAACAGGAGTTGACCGGGCGGCTCTGGACACCGCCATTGAGCTGAGCATTGAACATGGTGGCTGGTGTCCCGCCGGAAGGCTTGCTGAAGATGGCCCCATTCCAAACCGTTACGCACTGAGGGAAACCGGATCGTATGAATATCCGGTTCGTACCGAACAGAATATTGCCGACAGCTCGGCAACACTGATTCTTCATGAGGGCAAATTAAAGGGTGGAACCCTGCTCACAAGACGCCTGTGCGACAAACGAAAAAAGCCGTATTACACCGTAAAAATCGGGCATCCCATGATCGATGCGGTACGCGAGTGGTTGGCGTTTCAGACTCCACAAGTACTGAACATAGCCGGACCGCGCGAGAGTTCCTCGCCAGGCATTCATTCGCGATGCAAGAAATTTCTGTTGCAGACATTCTCGGTTGATTAGTCTCAACCCGCACAACACATGATGCTGTGTTTATTCGGCGCAACCTGACCACTGATTGAAAATCGGCAACAGTTTCCCATGCCGCAAAGCAAGCCTGAGTGACAATCACGCCGATAACTTATTTGTCACCCTAGTCCCCAAAGTCAGCCATGCCACTCTCGGCATGCTGATATCGGCGACCTGTGACAAGCCTGCCTTTCACTCGACATTCACGAGTGGTCTTTCCCGAGTTGACCTTTGGGAATTCACCTCACGGACGCGTCCTTCGGTACTAAGGAGTTCCACCGAATTATGAACGTGCAATGCACCTCCAAACTGCAACGTTTCAACCTTTCCCTGATCTTCACCCTTACTATAGCAATTACCGCTCCATCTGTTTTTGCAGAAAGATTCGATGCCACCATCGACATCCTTCCCCTACGCCGCGATGGGCAGCTCGTATCCTCCCCGAGCACAAACCGACAACTTGCAAACCGGGCTCCCTTAGGTACACATGATTCCGGAGCCCTGCCTACGCCAGCCCCCCCCGTACTGATCGCAAAGGCCAACCTCCTCCGTCAACACGAGAAAGCTGCAAGCCAAGTGATCGTCGATCAAGTGGCGGAACCGTTCATTGCTGTAGGTTCTTTCACTCCCAATTCACTGCAGGGAATTCCGGGTCAAAACGCATGGCAAACAAGTTTCAAGCACGCGATTACGAATCGTAGCGGGGCACACGAAACGCCGCTTGACCTGGTGTTGCAGGGACTAGCTCAGGAGGAACCTATCGACATTGAGAGCCTCGGCCCCAGTGTGCTCATTCCTGAGAATCGCCCGATGAGCGTGAGTTGTGTCGAGGTTGCGCCGATGAACCCGCTCATTGGGAGTTCACCGGTGATCGTTACCATCGAAGAATCCTATATGCCGTACGATCTATCCGCACGGGATCTACAGATCTGGAACGCTTGCCCGATCGCTCCTCACCCCTTTCATGCAGAAGATCGTGTGACCGATGAGCAGACTGCCAGCCTGTGGGATGATTTCGATCTTGCGATGGCACTTTCAAGATCTTCTGATCCGGTAGAGCTCAACGGCCTTGCCAAATCAAAATTTGACCTGAACCCACCAACAGTCAAGTCACCCTCTTCACCGAGTGACCTGGTGATGGCTCCCCACACACCATCGACTTCAGCGAAGTACCAAGCCTCGCAGCTGGGCGATGAGAAAAATGCAGATTCCATTCCTCTACCCAACCAGGAAAAGGCTGCTATTACGTCAGACGAAGCCTTGGCTATTCTGGCAAGGCCGGAAAGTCTCTCGCTGTCACCAGCACCGGGAAACACGTCCCATTCAGCGCCACTCGAAACAGCACGCATTGAAACGGGCCAAGAACTGGCTGAACGAACCAAGGCCGGCCCCGCTGACGTTGCTCTCGAAGCGATCGTTGACAACCTTTCCGACATCGACGCTTTCAAGTCGACGACCGACGCGAACAACATTGGCACCATCGCTGGCAGGCTGATCGGTTCCTATACAGGTAACGCAAGCCACTGGATCGGCAAACACGTTGCCGACATCGCATTGAATTGGCCAGCCTATGAACAGGCAAAACTGCCAAGCCGCGCTGGGGCCAGACTGCTGAGCCGAGCCAATGTCCTCGAATCCGGCAGGATCGAGGAGAATACCATTGGCGTTTATATACCAGTCGAACGACTAGATGGAATTGACTGCGGCAGCCAAGCAGCAATCGTCGTGGCTGATGCGAACGGCAAAACCAAGGCCAGGTAATTCACCTGGGCAGTGCCACACAAGTCCCAACACGAAGTCGCCATGAGGCCTCATCGACGAGGGAACGAAAAAGAGGTGTGAATCAGTTCAATGCCAGGAGGGATACTGGCGATGAAACGAAAACCTGTCACTTACCTCAAACGCCAAACGAAAAAGGTGCTGCGGTCACTTACACGGGGGTAAGGAGGGACTGCGGTGAAACGAACAGCGGCAATTGGGACAGCGGCAATTGGAACAGCGGCAATTGGAACAGCGGCAATTGGAACAGCGGCAATTGGAACAGCGGCAATTGGGACAGCGGCAATTGGGACAGCGGCAATTGGGACAGCGGCAATTGGGACAGCGGCAATTGGGACA
>PAUV01000013.1 GCA_002712845.1 Rhodopirellula sp.
CCACTGTGCTGGCAACCACTTGAAGATCAGCAGCGTTGCACAGCAGCGTTGTGACAAAGCAAGAGCGGACAAATCTGTGCACACCTACTGTTGGGTCGCCGGCAACATGGTTGATTCCTGAAATTCTTTAAGCGTCATGTTTTTCACTTTGCCGTCGGCCATGACAACATATCCACCTCGCGCGAGCGTACCGGCCTCGAAAGCAAGCACAAAGCTTCCCAGTGTTTCAGTCGCACTGAGGTCCCCATTCCAATTCACCACCACGTCACCTTCGACAAGGCTATCGCGTGCCGCACCGCGAGTGTCCGCATCAGCCGACTCAGCCATCCAAGTTGCAAGTTCGTCTGAGTTCTTTGGGGACGCACCTGTTTTGTACATCCCGACGTACGCTTGCCCGATTTTGTCGAGATTATCGCGACGTTGACGAACCGCGTTCTGTTGCTCCTCAGAGCAACCCGACAAACAACAAANGGCACACNACAAAACCAAAGACACCGAGGAGCGAGACAATATGATTCCACCGTGCATNATGATTCNGCCGTGTAATTGTTATTTCAAAGTGTGNANCATCGCAACAGTCAATGTCNCGAAGAGCTTNGCCANTGGAGGANTTTCNGTACAGTATTGCGTGAACAAACCACACACACAATCTGGTAACCCCAGCTTCGCGTGTATTGACGCTGCAGCAAGTCGAAATGCGAGCTCAAAACAGGCCGAAGCTGTCATTGTTTTCGTCCGCTACAAATTGCTCAGGATCTCACAAAACAGACATTCCGATTCCCAACCGCATTGAAACAAGCCTCCCAGCACAGATCGTGAAACCGGCTGCGAATTCATTGGTTGCTATTCGGTGAAGAAAATCAACGAAAAACAGTCTGTCGGCTTGCCCACACAGCGAAGAACTGCAACCATCAAAAGGAACTAAAGTCAGCTCTCACTCAAATGAGAACCCACGACCGAAGACATTGTGGCTCACTGGCCGAGTCAACCATGGATCGAGCCATGCGAACGAAACGAACCCTTGCACGGAGACATTGAGATGAAGCACTTCAACTCATTCTGGCTACTGCTTGCCTGCTGCCCCTTACTTCTCACGCCCCAAAACGTGATTGCCCAGCAAGTCACAATTAAGGAACAGTCGTCTGACCAACCGGAATCGGAAAAGCAAGCGGGCAAAAGCAAAAAGCCTTCTGTTGCAGGTCCAGAAAAAGAGCCTTCGGCGGAGGCGAAAAAAGATCGCGAGTTGCGTCTGGCAAAGTACCTCACCGGTGCGAAGTTCCTCGGCAATTTCACGATTCAGGGAAAGTCCGATACGCTTCCCAAACCCGAAGCTTACACCATTAGCAAATGTGAAAAGTTGCCTCAGCCGGACATGTACCGACTGACGGCACGCATCAAATATGGGGAAATTGACAGCGAAGTCCCGCTGGACCTTAAAATNCTTTGGGCAGGCCGAACCCCTGTGATCACCATGGATGCATTTTGGATCCCCGGCATGGGCACTTTTGGAGCACGCGTGTTGATCCACGCTGGAAGATATGCCGGCACTTGGCAGCACGACGAGGTAGGTGGACACCTATTTGGCGTGATTAAAAAAGAATAAGGGCTCACAGTGCTCGGCCTCCCCCCGAAGGCCGAACACTGCACTCTCCNTTGTCGGAATTGAATCCACATCGCTTTGCCGCCATCCACCGACTCCCATTGGCAAAGCTATGCGAATTAAATCCCTGTATAATACGGAGTTGCCAACAACAATCTCTTTGACAGAACCTGATTCAATTCNGCAAAATTGAATGCACTGGCATCTGTACTNTCACCGAGGACGAGATTGGTAAAACTGTTCACACCGACATCCGCGGTGGCGTTCAAGCCCACGACCACCTGTCCCTCACGGAATGGATATGGCTGTTCTTCCGTGACCTCGTAAGTCCCCTGAGCGAGATCAGTAAATGAGTAGTCACCATTCGCATCGGTAAAAACGACCTGGGTTGCGATAGCACCCAACAGATCGGTACCAGTGAGGGTGACCTGGACATTCTCGATCGGTCCTTCGCCCGTTTCTTGAACGCCATTGTCATTGANGTCAATGAACACCGTACCCGAGATGGTTGACACCTTGGGGTCTACCGTGGTGTTTGCAGTTGCACTGTCATTGGCTGAATTGGAATCGCCAGTATCAGACGAAACCCCCACATTATTAGTGATACTGCCGGCAGCACCCGCTTCAATGTTGACATTAATCGTCATGGTACCACTCGTTCCGACTGCCATCGNTGGGACATTTGCCGTGACAACACCCCCCACCTCTGAAAGAACTTCNCCTGAGGGCCCGGTACCGCTGACGAAGGTAACACCAGCAGGCAGCGTATCGGNNATCACCACATTACTGGCGCTGGAGGGACCNGAGTTAGTNACGTCGATCGTGTAGGTCAGTGTTCCACCTATCTGAGACGCAAGTGATGAAACTGATTTAGCCACCCCAAGGTCCGCTTCTGCAACAACGGTAACGTCCGCGGTGTCCGAGTTATTCGCAGTGTTGTTTTCTCCCGCCGCCGACAAGTCCTGCACACTCGCTGCATTCGAAATCAGTCCATCGGTGAGTGTATCAACGGTGACGTTGATCGTCGCAGTTGCGGTGTCCCCACTGGCGATGNCCACCGAGGGAAAAGCGATGGTCCCACCACTATCGACACCNGCCTGACCTCCTAACGTAGCAGACACCAAAGTTACCCCTGTCGGCAACACGTCTGTAAGAATTACACCGGGAGCGGAACTGGGCCCCGTNTTGGAGATGGTGACGGTATACACCACAGTGTCGTCAGGGATTGAACTCGGATCATCAGCAACTTTTGACACCTGCACGTCGAAATCTGGTGCGAGCGTTGTGGATGCTGAGGCTGAATTATTAGCAGGGTCCAGGTCCGTTCCCAGCGATGAGACGGATCCAGTATTGACTACGGTTCCGGTCGCGTCTTCCTGAATATTCGCAGTCAGGGTAAAAACGCGCGTTTCACCATTGGGCAAAACATCATACTGAACCGCCAGAGATCCAGTGGCAGGGTCGTAAGTGGTGTCATCAGCACTCGGAGCGTCGATCACGACCCCTGTCAGCCCGGCCGGAATCGTGTCTGTGACGATGACGGTATTTCCATCACTGACGCTGTCTGTATCGTGGCTCACCGTGAATGTATAAACCAGCTGGTCGAGTCCCGGCACTGCTGTGGCAAGGTCAACGCTTTTCCCCAGAATCAAGTCGATCTGATTGATCGCAGTGATACTCATTGCATCGGTATTGTTGCCGGGAACCGTATCAGTGTCGCTGGTCGCTACCGATGCTGAGTTGGGAATATTGCCAACAGCCGCCGCATCAATTGTGGCAACGAACTCAAAAGTAACCGCAGCTCCGGCTAGAAGCGTTCCCACATCAACGGTCAAATCTTGGCCGACAATGCTGTGAATGGCACCCGAAGCGAGTGGGGCAAAGCTGACAAACGACAATTCATCATCAAGCGTGTCCGTGACGACTACATCTGCAGCATCAGTTGTCCCAGTATTTGTCACCGTCAGACTGTACGTGACATCCTGTCCGGAAATCGGCGTGCCAGTTGAAACCTTAGAGATTGCGAGATCGACGAAACGATTCACTGCCGTCGTGATGCTCGATGAGTTGTTCGCCGGGTTCGAATCTGTATTCGGTGTCGCCGAAACCGTGGCTGTATTGCTCAGCGTCGCTGCGGGATTGGCACCAACGGTCACATTGACTGTCACCACCGACACCTGACCATTAGTCATTCCACCAATGTTTCCGGTTAAGACCCCAGTCCCGATATCAAAACTAACTTGCCCCGAATTTCCATCAACGTCTCCCGAAACGAAGGTGACATCTGCGGGCAATGTGTCGACGACACTTACACCTGCTGCCGAATCAGGCCCGTTATTGGTCACGGTCAACGTGTAAGTTAAAGGGTCGCCCGCATCGACCGGATCAATATCACCTGCTTTCACGATGGCCAGATCACTATCCACCAACTCCAACAATACACTATCGGAATTATTCGCAGTGTCTGTTTCAATTTCATACCCCACCACACTAGCAGTGTTCGTGATATCACTGGTTTGATTCGTATCGAGAGATGCTTCCAGTCGGATGGTGGCAGTGGTGCCAGCAGGAACAGTGCCCATATCGACACTCACAGTTCCTGCGTTAAAGTTCACCGTGAAGGCACCGGATGCGTTACTGGACCCCACGTATGTTAGTCCCGCAGGAATCGTATCGTCCAAGACAACCTCGGTCGCATCGATAACCCCGAGGTTCTCAACAGTCATATCAAAAAACACAGTGCCGCCTGCAATCAGATTAGAAAGCCCTGTATTAATTTCTTTGGTGACTTCGAGGTCAGTCTGCGGAAAAAACCCGAAGTCGAGCGTTGTATTTGTATTGGCGTCGGTATCGTCGTCATCGGTCGGTTCACTATTTGATTCAAGCGTGATGGTTTGGGTGATTACATCACCGCTTGGCAGCGTCGTGCCATCATCGACGCCATCAACATTGTCGTCTGGATCGGAAGGAGGATCATTTCCGGTGCTATTGGAATACCCATCAAGGACAGCGGCCGCTAGGAACTGCGATGCTGGAACGACAGTAGCATAAAACCCGGGATCAAGATCAGCGAAGTTATAGGTTCCACCTGTGGTCGTGGTCGTAGTGGCCAACGGAGTATCCGTGGCTGGATCGACAACATCACCCGCCGCCGCCATCTGGTAGAGGTTGACCGTAACACCCAGCAAACCGCCCTCCGACGGGTCTTTGATTCCGTTGTTTTGTCCACCCACCGCGTTGTCGTCGAAAACTTGACCACCGAGGTCCACAGGAAGCAGGTTCGGCATGCTTGCCGCCACGATGCCGGACCGCCGGGATTCAATGATCGAAGCAATTACATCACTATCAACAGCGAGTGTTACTGAGGCTTCAATTGCTCCGACATCGGTAAAGTCAGCTCCGGCACCACTTCCAACAACGAAAGATGAAAATGGAACGAACGTCTCGACCGTGTTAGAAAGATTTAGCGGTACAGCGATCGTCGTCGTGGAAAAGTTCGCGGCGTCGGTGTAGATCGTGACAGTCAATGTTTCCCCCGCAGCATCCGAACGGGTCAACACAATCAAACCCGCTTCAGGGTCAGCTGTGGTACCGGTCGCATCACCGGTTAGAGAAACGCTTGATAACCCAGTTGCGTCCAGAGCAATGCTTCCGTCATTACCATCGTATTGCAACAGAGCAGTGCCTTCCCCGTTCCCCAGCGACCCAATGGATAGCGTTGCTGGACCGGAATCCACGAGTACAGTGATCTGCCCCACTCCCGCCGTATTGGTCACTTCAATATCGCGTTCGCCGCCAACCACTTCACTCGCGGTAGAAAAACTAGTGTTCGTCGGAGTCGCATTATCTGCGGTGACAGACTGCGAAGTCAGGGAATAATCGTCGATCAAAACGGCTTGGGTACCGTCAGCATCGTCCGCAGTGACGTCAACGGTAAGCGATGTCGGCGTGTTCAATTCCGGGACACTTTGCTGCGTAAGAAAGTACCTGTCTTCAGTCAAACCATTGAACCGATAGTTTCCATTCGCGTCTGTTGTGTCGGTACCCACCAGCGTATCAAGGCCGTCAAAGACGAGGTTCGCGTTCGCGTCACGAAAAAGCTGAACTACGACTCCCACTGCTCCTGCGGTTCCAGGGGCGACAAGGTTTCCAACACCATCGACGAGTACGGGTGGATCACCCACTGAGCTTCCATCATTGTTTTCATCAACAAAAGCAATACCAGCAACGGAGCCCAGATCGCTTGCAAGCAATTCACGTCGTTCCATGCACTCAAGACGCAAGCGGCGACGCTGCCGAGTTTTTGAGTTTTTCGCAGAAGATGGATTTAAACCGCGGAAAATCTTTCGCCAAACCATGCTCATGATCCGTAACAGCCGGAGTGAATTGCGAGGCGACCATGCCTGAATGGTCGCGAAGACAGAGTGGAGGATGCAGCAATCAGCCTGCACGACCCGCCAGTTGGGGGACAAATTCCTGCGCACTCGTTGTTTATCGGACAGCTTGCCCAGTCAGCTTGACCTCGGCTTATGCTACAAGCCGTGTCTTAGGAACATTTCCTACCAGCGGTATTCACCACCGAAGCTCAACCCCTGGACCCAGTAATCGGTTGTGTCAAAGGCAAACGCGGGACGGCCGAGGTTGGGAGCCACCGCAGGCGGTATTTGACCGGGATGGACATTCAAGTCGATTTGATCGCCGGGGCGGACAACGTTGGACCAGTAGATGGACGTGTAACCAAGCGTCAACTTGCACTGCTTTGTCATTTGATAGCCAATTTTCAGGTCTAGCTCAGGAACGACAGCAAACTGGTTCTGAGAGTAGCTGCCAATGTTAGAAGGCAGAGCGAGCAAACCTCCTGCTTCGACCGAATTTGGCTGACCCGTTTCGTTGATGATGGTCTGACCATCAATATTGACGGTCTGCTTCGTGTTGCCCACAGCAAGTCGAATACCGGTTTCCAAACTCCAAAAGCCTCGCGTTCGGCGTGTGATGTAACCAATATCAATGCCGTTGAACTGATTCTTGGTTTTGAAACTGTCGAACATGGAAAAAGTACCCAGAGGAAGGGTTGGAGTGCTCTGCGATACTGCGAGGTCCTCAGAGATTCGGACACCTTCGCCAAGCTGCAAAAATCGATACCCGAGGGTGAGTTCTGTTCGGCTGCAAAAGTGCTCTGGGCAACCACAGAGAAACCACTTGCTGCAGCCCTCTTCAGCCTGACGAAGTTTTCGGACTCGAAAACCGCCGCCAACCAGATCCGAGTCCGTATGAACCGTTACCGTTCCAGAAACCACGTTTTGAAACGCCACCAACTGTGCATTTTCACTGCCAATGCTCACATCGTAAAAGGGACGTGTCAGGACGGGGGAGCCCGTACTAGTTGCTGAGAATAGATCGGTGGAACTAGACAGGCTGAAGTACTCGGCACCTATGCCCCAAGTGTGACAACTATCAAGCCACAGCCCAAATCGCAGTCGCCCTCCATCAAGTGCGTCATCATGATAATCATCTCCGCCAGCAAGGATCCGAGTCCCTGGGTCACCGAGAATGCCTGAAGTTGGCGTGCCCGACAGATTGGTCGTCACGAGTGGCGGCAACTGCATGCCGTCCTGCCACCAACCAAGAAATTCAAATGATGCCCAGCCGTCCTGTGGCATGCAGAGGGTCAAGCATGGTCGCCACGCGTTTCCGCCACAGTGTTCACCGCAACAGCTCGCGCCACACCCACCATCACAACCAATGGTGTCGCAGCCNACACAACCCGGGTCGTCACAACCACAGTCACCTGAGAAATGTTCTCCGATGATCTCACCCTCGTAGACCGGGGCAAGAGTGATTTGACCGTCAAGCGATCCAGAATCAGAAGGCGAGATTATCGAAATTGCTGATTCAGGCGGAGGACTCGGGATTCCCTCAGCTTGAACTTGCTGAATGCTCTGGACCTNTTCACGCGGGCCAACCGCAGGCACAGCAACGCGAGTGTTTCGAACTCGTGAGCGTGTGGGTTGCCAGTTCGCTCGGGCAGTTTGCTCGCTTCTGCGAACACTGCGGCTGCGAGAAGATTCCTGAGCGTGAAGATTGTTGACCAGCAAAGCGGCAACAATGAGAGTTGTATTTATGGACAGACGGAGGATTGACACTGGCTTCACCAATGGAAAGCTAGGATGGCGTGTTGTGAAACATCACCGAAACAGGTTTCCCCCCCTGTTTAATGACCCGAAAGACGAAACAAAAGTATTTCAGCTTCCGGCTCATAAGGGATATCGGCAGGCCGATGGCCGGACATCGCTCAAAAATCGNAAAANCCAGAAATTTCGGCAAACTCAACGTAAACCGAAAAAAGCACCCTCCCTCCCCGCACGCATCGCCGCTCATTGCTTTCAACGTGACAGCGTCACTGCTAAGCAATACCGCCTTANCGTTGCCGCCACAGGCGACGATCCACGTACCGACCAAAAGGCACACTCAAGAGGCGTCCTTTACCTGTACGCCAGCCCGCTTTGCATGCAATCGCCAACTGAGTTCGGACAAAGCAACGCCTACCTGAGCGGCATCATCGGCTTTCATCCCGGAAGCGTATCNGTACANCGTTGGTANCGAGCGTCTTTTACTCTACCAGCACNATGTCGCTAGACGACANTCACTCGACTTGCGAAGCGTCCAAGNCCACCGAGTTGCGCGAGGCAACCACAGGGGAATCGATGCCCTAGAAAACATTTGTTCTGCAGGAAGGCTGAAACACGATTCTGGCGGTCATTCGACCACACAACGATTTGTGAGCATCCCGACAAAATCGAGACTGATCGGTTATCATGTCAATTCCCATGTTTTGTCATTAGAAGAGACCCACCCCATGATTTATCGACACCTCTGTGTTGCACTATTGTTCCTCTCCGTCGCAACGCTTAGCCGCAAATCAACTGCTGCAGATTTTCCAATGGAGAAACCTCGTGCTGACTGGGTTTGGGACGCAAACGGTACTTCCAGTACACAGCCGATCTACCTACAAAAACAGTTCAATGTGTCAGCCAAGGTNACTTCCGCTTCCCTATTTACCGTTTGTGATAACACCGTGAAGGTGTGGGTGAATGGCAAGCTTGTGGGCGAAAGCAGTGAGTGGTCTTCACCTATCCAAAAAGAGATTGCCAAGCAAATGGTCACGGGTGTCAACACGATTGCGGTCCAAGCAGCCAACCAAGGCGGCCCTGCTGGATTCACGCTGAAGCTTGTCGTCAAACAACAGGGTGCAAANGACATCATCATTTTGTCTGACAAGCAGTGGAAAATGACTTCAACACAGCCGAAAGGNACATGGACNGNNAANGACTACGANGCCTCAAAGTGGACGGGCAAACTGACCAAAGTCGGAACGATGGGTGACTCACCGTGGGGTGTTCCTGGCAAACAGGGTGGCTCGAAATCGGTGGTCAACACCGCTCCCCAAACNGTGGATGATTTCGCTGTAGAACTCGTCTACGAAGTTCCAAAAGACAAAGAGGGCTCATGGGTTTCGTTGACCACTGGCCCGGATGGGAAACTGATTGCCAGTGACCAAGGTGGCAAAGGTGCCTTCTGGATCGAGGTAAACGAATCTGATGATGGCCCAAGTGCTACGGTTTCTCCCTTGTCAGTGAATCGTCCGGGAACCAATANCCCTCTCAGCGGNGCTCAAGGCCTGCTATGGGCGCGCGACGCCTTGTGGTTTCACCAGAACGGCGGGCACCTTTACCGGGTAACAGATTCAAATGGAGACGGTGTTTTAGATCAGGCGGAACAGGTTCCAAGCCAGCGAGGTGGTGGTGAACACGGGAACCATGCGGTGATCAAGACAGAAGACGGCCAAGGCATTTACATGGCAGGTGGAAACCACGCGCCTTTGGCAGAGTTGTCCCGTCGTCGTGTGCGATCTTGGGAAGAAGACCTGCTGCTGACACGGATGTGGGATGCAAACGGTCACGCCCGAGGAAAACTCGCTCCGGGTGGATGGGTTACTCGACTTAATCCTGAAACCTTGGAGCAGGAATTAGTTTGCATCGGTTTCCGCAACCAGTATGACATTTCGATCAACCGTTTTGGTGATATGTTCACTTACGATGCGGACATGGAATGGGACATGGGATCACCTTGGTACCGCCCGACTCGCATTTGCCAAGTCGTCAGTGGTGGCGACTACGGATGGCGTAGCGGAACCGGCAAGTGGCCCACCTATTTCGAAGATAGTTTGCCACCGGTTGTCGAGATCGGGCCGGGTTCACCCACTGGGGTTGTTTCAGGTGTGGGAGCAGCATTCCCAGCCAAATACCAGGATGCCCTGTTCGCCTTGGATTGGACATTTGGAACGATCTACGCAATTCACATGACACCCGAGGGTGCGGGCTACACTGGCACCAGCGAACCTTTTGTTACGGGAGCACCTCTGCCCGTGACCGATGCAGTGATCGGTCAGGATGGATTGCTTTACTTCACTGTCGGCGGACGAGGCACAGCTTCGGCGTTGTACCGTGTTCGTTACACAGGAAAAGACTCAACATCAGGTGCTGACTCGGAGCTACCACCCGCAGTAGCCAAAGCCCGTGCTGTTCGACAACGACTCGAGAATTACCATGGCGCCAGCTTGAGCGAAAAGGAATCAAAAGCAGCTCTGGATGATGCATGGCCTTACCTTGCAAGTGACGACCGATTCCTGCGTGCAGCCGCTCGGGTTGCCGTTGAATCACAGCCAGCGCAGTACTGGGCTGACCGCGTACTCAACGAGCAAAACCCACAGGCATTGGTCACAGGTGCGGTCGCTCTGGCCCGCGTGGGAGCTGATTCTGAGATCAACCTGTCACTGCAACCGTTGCTGATTGAAGCGTTGATCAACGCGAAAGTTGAAAACGATACCCAGCTACTTGGCCTGCTGCGTGCCGTCTCGCTGACCAGCATGCGTCTGGGAGCACCTGATCGTGATCAGCGAGCTGCTTTACTGAAACGCTTTGACGGGATGCTTCCCCATTCGAATCCGGATGTAAACACCGAACTGGTACGATTGCTGGTTTACCTGCGATCGCCCACCGTCGCTGCGAAGACGGTGAAATTGATCGTCAATCGTGATCCACCTGCGATCCCCGACTGGACAGAACTGGCAGGACGCAATGCCAGCTACGGTGGGACTGTCAAACGCATTCTCGCAAACCATCCTCCCAGTCGAGAAATCGGCTACGCACTCGCGTTACGCAATCTTCGAACCGGGTGGACGATCGAAGACCGGCGTGCCTTCTTTGAATTTCTCAACGAAGCAGCCAAAGCATCTGGCGGATCCAGTTTCCCCGGATTCATGCGCAACATCCGTGATGAAGCACTAGCAAACTGTTTGGATGCCGAACGAGTCGCCTTGCAGGATTTGACTGGCGAAAATTATGACCCCGTTCCTGATTTTGAAGTAAAACAAATTGTTGGTCCGGGACGTGAATGGACGCTGGCAGAGGCGAGATCCAAAGCCACGCGTTTCAAAGAAGCCAATTTCGAGAATGGACGTAGCGTTTACTTCGCTGCCAATTGCGGAAAGTGCCATCGGCACAACGGGCTGGGTGGTAACGTTGGACCAGACCTGACCAGCATTCCAAACAAATTCGATGTCAATTATGTGATCGACCATATCATTGATCCAAGCAAAGTGATCTCGGATCAGTACCAGGCTTCAACCGTCCTGACAGCGGACGGACGAACCGTCAGCGGATTAGTTTCGGAAGCCGATGAAACTCTGGTCATCTACCCCTCAGACACGAAAGCTGAACCGATCACTCTCGCTATCGAAGATGTCGAAGCGGTTCGTCCTTCCGACGTCTCGCAAATGCCCAAGGGGTTGATCGACGGATTGAACGCAGAAGAACTACGCGACCTGCTTGCTTACTTGATGAGCGGTGGAAATGCCGGGAACAAGAAGATCTACGGAAACTAAATCACACTACAGGAATGGTTTACCAGTGCCTCACACTCTTGCTTTGTTGTCGTTCTGCTGTTTATTCATCACAAGCCAGGTTTTCGCGCAGACGGAAAGCGGTGTTTCATCGATCAATGAAGCCAGCATCCGCGGCCATGTGCGTTATTTGGCAGATGACTTGCTGGAAGGCCGTGGCCCCGGATCACGTGGCGATGAACTGACGCAGCTTTATATTGCAACCCAGTTCGAAACACTTGGACTACAACCCGCGGCAGGCAACGGAAAATGGCTGCAACCGTTCCCGCTGGTGGGTGTCCGTACCATCGCTCCGCCCAATGTTGTTTTCAAAAAGGGTGACAACACTGTCTCACTGAAATCCGTCGAGGATTTCATGTCAACAATTGGCAGACCTGCCGAAAAGGCGAGACTGGAAGATGCCGAACTGGTGTTCGTTGGCTACGGCATAGAAGCCCCCGAATATGACTGGGATGACTACAAAGACGTCGACCTGACAGGCAAAGTCCTAGTCATGATGAATAACGACCCTGCGTCTGATCCTGAATTATTCGAAGGACGGCGGCGACTCTATTACGGGCGTTGGGACTACAAGTACGAAATCGCTGCTGAGAAAGGTGCTGCCGGTGCGATCATCATCCACACCACACCCTCAGCCGGTTACCCTTGGCAGGTGATTCAGACCTCATGGAGCGGTGAGGAGTTCGAGCTGCTTGGCAACGAGAGCAAGCGACTGGAACTGAAAGGCTGGGGCACGGAAGACGGCCTGCGTGAAGTAGTCAAAATGAGCGGGCTTGACTTGGACGAGCTAAGAAAACAGGCAGAATCACGCGACTTTCGCCCGATCCCTTTGGGAACAACCTTGTCTATCGAACTTGAGGGCGTTGTCCGAAAACAAAATACAGCCAACGTATTGGGATTGCTGCCCGGCAGTGACCCCGAGCTGAGTGATGAGGTCCTCATCTACATGGCTCACCACGATCATCTCGGTATGGGGGCTGAACGCGATCTGCGAGGCGACAACATCTACAATGGCGCGGTAGACAATGCGACGGGAGTGGCAGCGTTGCTGACGATGGCAAAAGCGTATGGCCAAATGAACCCGCCGCCAAAAAGATCCATTCTGTTTGCTGCTGTAGGTGCTGAGGAACAAGGATTGTTGGGATCGAGATTTTTTGCTGAGAATCCAACACTGAAACCAGGCAAAATGGCTGCCGTCATCAACATGGATGGGACCAACATCATTGGACGCACGCATGATGTCAACGTGATCGGCTACGGCAAATCCAATCTCGATTCAGTCGTCGCGGCCGTTGCCAAAAGTCAGAAGCGAATTGTCACCCCTGACCACTTTCCTGATCGAGGCTACTACTACCGATCTGACCAATTCAGCTTGGCTAAAATTGGCGTTCCCGGCGTTTACCTGCATTCAGGAATTGAAGTGGTCGGTAAACCGGCAGGCTGGGGCAAACAGCAGTTGGACGAGTGGGTGGAAAAGATTTATCACCAACCCAGCGACGAATACAGTGAAGACTGGAACCTATCGGGTGCGCTCGAGGACACCCGCCTGCTGTACGAAGTTGGGCGACGAATCGCAAATCAAGCCGACATGCCCGCTTGGACCGCAGGAGATGAATTCGAAGCAGCACGCATGCAGGCTATCGAATCAGCTCAAGGAGCAAACTGATTTCAAACAGCAGCGAGTGGAAGTTATCAGCTCGCCGAGTTACCACCCCAGCCCGGTCGTGAATCTGGACCTGACCGCATTGGAGTGAAAGTTAGCGGGAATCAGTTGCTTATCACAGCGGCTTGGTCGACAGGTTCGCCGCTTTCCCACTGCGTGAAATCGTTTGCGTCGCGATGAATTCGGTGATAGACCGTATCACGCTCAATCGGCTCTCGCCCNGCCTCGACGATCAACTCTTTGATGTTGTCGACCGACAGGCATTCGGGCGTGGTCGCACCCGCGTCGTGGTAGATCAACTCATGTCGGACCGTACCATCGATGTCGTCCGCCCCGTANGCAAGTGCGGTCTGAGCAGTCTCGATTCCCAGCATGATCCAGTAGGCTTTGATGTGCTGAACGTTATCAAGCATTAAACGACTGATTGCCATGGTGCGAAGGTCCATCAACGCCGATGGTTTTTTCAGGTCCGAGAGTTTGGTGTTCTCAGGGTGAAATGCCAGCGGGATGAATACCTGAAAACCCCCGGTTTGATCCTGCAANTCTCGCAAACGTAGTAAGTGATCCACCCGATGAAAAGCATTTTCGACGTGCCCGTAGAGCATGGTGCAGTTGGTCCGCAGCCCGATCTCGTGCGCAGTGCGGTGAATGTCTAGCCATGCGTGGGTGTTGGCTTTGTGCTCGCACAGTTGATCTCGCACCTCNGGGTGAAAAATCTCGGCGCCACCACCAGGCATGCTCCCCAGTCCAGCTTCTCTCAGATCCTCAAGAACCCAGCGGATTGACTTTTTAGTCTGGAATTCAAACCAATTAATCTCAACCGCGGTCCATCCNTTCAAGTGAATCTTNGGGTAATTGNCGCTNAGCANTTCAATGATNTGCCGGTACCATTCGTAGGGNCGTTGGTGGTGCAGTCCGCCGACGATATGCATTTCCGTGCAGCCATTCTCAGTCGCTTCCTGACCCCTCGCGAGAATTTGCTCATCGCTCATCGCGTACCCCTTGGGGTCCCGCAAATCACTCCGAAACGCGCAGAACCGGCAACGATAAACGCACACGTTAGTCGGATTGAGGTGAGTGTTGATGTTGAAGTAGGCGACGTTGCCATTCATCCGTTCCCGCACAAAATTGGCGAGCTCACCGACGGCTTGAAGGGGAACTTCGGAATCGTAGAGAAAGATACCGTCATCCAAGCTCAGCCGCTCTTGGGCCTCAACCTTGTCACGAATCTCTCGGAAGCGGGCATCACGTTCAGTCACGTTCATGATCGGCGATTGTGTTTCAGAGGTAAAAACGGGCGATAACTTGCTGGCCCATTGCNCCCTTAATGAACCGGTAACCAGTCTGCCCCACAACTGTAAGAGGTCACGAGCGATGGGAAAACCGGTGATCNNAAGANGTTGGNNCGAGGCCCTGCACCANAGATCGACCAAATCAGACGATTGCCTGTGGCAAAACGGTCAATTGACCCAATAACAGTCGATAACCCCGACCACCAACAGAGCCACGCTTATCGTGGCATTCATATCGAAAAAGGCTTGATTCACGCGATCCAAATCCCCNGGNTTGACCATCGAATGCTGGCGAATCACCAGCACNGCAACCAGAACCAATGCNGCCCAAAACAACCATCCAAAACCAACTGACTTGGCAAAGAGTGGTAGGCAAGCCAGCAAAATCAACATCACCACGTGGCAACCGGCTGATATTTTCAGTGCTCCAGCAACGCCAAACTTAGCCGGAACACTATTCAAACCCACGTTCGCGTCATACTCAGCATCCTGACAGGCGTAAATGATGTCAAATCCAGTGACCCATGCTGCCACCGATGCGGCAAGAATCAACGGAGCAACCAAGTCAGCTGGGTTTAGAATCGACTCGGGGCCACGAATAGCCACCCAAGCGCACAACGGCGAGAGGCTCAGAGCAATCCCGAGCCAAAGGTGAGCCGCTGAGGTGAATCGTTTTGCAAGGCTGTATCCGCAAAGAAAAGCGAGCACCGGCAAAGAAGCCAGCAAAGGCACCACGTTAGGTAGGAATAAAGCCGTGGAAGCGATGAACGCCAAACTGCAAATGAAGGTGAAGCCCCATACCGCTGGCCGACTCAAAATACCAGCTGGAACATGCCTATTGGCCGTACGAGGGTTATCGGCATCAATATCAGCATCGACGATACGGTTGAAGGCCATTGCCGCACTGCGAGCAAACACCATGCACAGCAAAATACCCAACAAATCCCGAATCCGAAAAGNAGGGTAGCCGCCGTCNGGTAATGGACCGCTAAATGCCATTGCCGTCGCGAGAGCGGCAAACGGTAGAGCGAAAATCGTGTGGCTGAAACGGATCAAGCCCAGCCAATCACCCAGACCACCGTGTGTCTTGTCCTTCGCATCCATCTCCGTANCCCAATCCAGTATTGTTTCAATTATTTGTCTGCCGGCTGCACTANTCGGAGTGCGTCAATCAACACATCGGCATCGGCTCGTTTCCGCAGACTTCCCGAGATAATTTTCACAACTACACCGTCTGAATTGATCACGTAGTTATCAAAAGTCATCGCCTNGGGACTGTAGGAAGCAGATGTTTTTTTCTGGTTATCCAACGCCAACGTGTAGGTCGTACTGTGTTTTGCTTTGATTTTCTTTAAACCGTTCACGCCAAGTGATTCTTCACGAAACACGAAGACGAGCTCGGCATTCAGACGCTGAAAGGTTTCTGTGTGCTTTTGCAACTCGACCAGCTGCTGCATGCAAAACGGTCACCAATGAGCACGACTAAAAACAAGCACGACATTCTTGCCCCGATCAGTCAACTCTGATAACCGAAAAACCTTCCCATTCAATCCTATGAACGAGGCGTCAGGAGCAGAATCACCCTCTGCCAACCGTTTAGCAGGGGCCTGGCTGGCTGCCGCCACGGTACCCTTCCCAGATTGCTGAACAGTACCACCAATACCTTGCCCCCGGCCTTCAACCACCAACATGGAACTCAGNAATAATCCGACTAACCAACTTTTTCGCCCGACCAATGGCCCCATTGGGTGCTCCCCTTTTCCACTCAAATGTCGCAAATCACGTCACTTGCGATNGATTTCGTNAATTCTGCTGCCGCCACAACTCATTGCCAAGCAGGCATTCTCATCGCTAAGCTGTTAGCAGTTTAGCCGCTAGCACTATTTGCGGGCAGGCTATCCGGAAGCGTTTGCTGGTCTGGTGACCGCCCTAGTCTTCAAAACTGGTGAAGCGTCCGAAAAGGCGCTTGGTGGGTTCGATTCCCATCCGCTTCCGCTTCTGATTGAAGTCCACTGCATCAATACATGCATCCGCGGCTCGTTCACTGGCTGATTCGAGACCTGCTTATTCGAGAGCTTCTGTGGGCAGACATCGGGCCTTTTTCTGAGTTTTTGCACCACCAGTAGTTGCAAATGCACGCGGGAAAGAGTCCTCCAATGGTGAAGGTGCCCAGCTCAGAATGCTGACGGCGTGCCTGAAACGCTTCCGTATCTCAGAATCAACAGACATAGGGCCTCCCGACCCTCGCAACATTTACCGCGGACGCGACTGCTTCAGGTACCGAACGAAAACTTCAGCATACCTTGAAGCTTGGAACTGAGGCCCCGATTTG
>PAUV01000089.1 GCA_002712845.1 Rhodopirellula sp.
CGGCTCAGCGAGGCAATGAGCTACGCCCTTCTCGCACCGGGCAAGCGTTTGCGGCCTGCACTGGTAATGATGGCCGCTGAATGTTGCGGCGGGTTGATGGCAGACGCCCTGCCCGGGGCAGTTGCAGTTGAGATGATACACGCCTATTCGCTAATCCACGACGATTTACCAGCCATGGACGACGACGATCTGCGGAGAGGCAGGCCTACCGTTCATATAAAATACGATGAAGCGACGGCAATTCTGGCCGGTGACGGGCTGCTGACCGAAGCATTTGCCCACCTAAGTAAACACATTGCGGAGCCGAGCAAAGCCATTTCAGCCATCCGGGCCCTTTCAGTTGCTGCAGGAGCGTCCCGCTTAGTTGGTGGCCAAGCCGACGATCTGGCCGCTGAGCAGGACCAGAAGCTTGATGAGCCATCCCGCCCCAAAACAGCGGGTTGTCAGGACGACACACTGGACTTGAGTGAAATGGTCGATTTCCCCCGACTACAGCATCTGGAATCGATTCATCGCAGGAAGACCGGGGCCTTATTTTCGGTCTCACTCGATTTAGGGGCGATTTTGGTCGATGCGAATGAGGAACAGCGTGAGCTGTTGAACAGTTATTCCGCCGCTATCGGGTTGGCTTTCCAAGTCGTGGACGACCTGCTTGATTACACAGCGGAAGCAACCACACTGGGGAAGCGGACGGGTAAGGATGCCGGTCGTGGCAAGCTAACCTACCCCGGTCTCCTCGGGCTGGACGGGGCACGGCAGAAGGCACGAGAACTAATTGCGTCCGCCCAACGCGATGCCGAGAAATTCGGGGATTCCGGTCGACGATTACGATTGTTGGCTGATTTTGTACTGGAGCGATCACATTGAACACAAGAACAACAGATAGCGACCATCACCTGCTGGGCGAGCACCCGCTGCTAGCCAGCCTTGATGATGCCACTCCGCTTCGCGATTTTTCGCCACAACAGCTCGAGCAGGCCGCGTCCGAAATCCGAGACGTGTTGTGCAACCTACTGGCAACTCGGACCGCTCACTTTGCATCAAATCTCGGAGTCGTCGAACTGTGCTTGGCTTTACACAGTGAGTTCGATTTTCGAACCGACCGCTTGATTTGGGATACAGGACACCAAGTTTATCCCCATAAGTTGGTGACTGGCCGCTACAAGGATTTTGCCAGCATTCGCACTGCGGGCGGCTTGATGGGCTATCCCACCCCCGCCGAGAGTGTCTACGACCTGTTCATGACCGGACACGCGGGTTGCAGTGTCAGCACTGCCGTAGGCCTGCGTAGCGGCGATGTGGTAGGCGGACAGGAGGAACGACGAACCGTCGCCGTCATAGGCGATGGAGCGTTTCCCAGTGGTATCGTGTTTGAAGCTCTGAACAACGCGGGCGAACTCGGTGATGATCTGACCATCGTTCTCAACGACAACAAAATGTCGATCTGCCCACGAGTGGGAGCAGTAGCCAACTACTTGGATCGTCTGCGATCCAATCCGTTCTACACTGGGCTCAAGAGTGAGGTCGTGCGTCTTCTGGACCATGTGCCAATGTTCGGCGACCCCACGGAACGGTTCCTCGCCCAGATGAAAGAGGGAGTGAAGGCAGGATTGCTGGGTGGAATGCTGTTCGAAGAACTGAACATTCGTTACATCGGCCCCATCGATGGGCACGACATGGCGTTGACCCGGAAATATCTGGCGATGGCCAAGGAGATCAAAGGCCCGGTTCTGCTTCACGTGGTGACGGAGAAAGGTCACGGCTACAAGCCCGCTGCCGAGGATCCGGTATTTTTCCACACGCCACCTGTCTTCACAGACGACGATGGCAAAGCAATTACCCAAAAGAGCGAAGGCCTACCGCCCTATACGCTGCATGCTCGCGAAGCGATCCGAAAACAAATGGCTTCCGATCCCCGTGTGACAGTCATCACTGCGGCGATGTGCCAAGGAAACAAACTGGAACCACTTCGCGAAGAATATCCAGAAAGATTCTTCGACGTGGGAATCTGCGAATCTCATGCGGTGGCGTTCGCTGCTGGGCAGTGCAAAACCGGACTGCGGCCAATTGTTGATATCTACAGCACCTTTCTACAAAGAAGCTACGATCAGATTTTTCAGGAAGCTGCTCTGCAAAATCTACCCGTCGTCTTCATGCTCGATCGGGCCGGCCTGACTGGCCCTGACGGTCCAACCCACCATGGCCTCTTTGATATCGGCTACATGCGACTCTTTCCCAATATGGTTTGCATGGCACCGGGATACGCCAGTGAAGTCGATGTGATGCTAGCTGCCGCTTTGGCACATGATCAGCCGTGCAGCATACGTTACCCCAAAGCTTCGGCTCTACAACTCGAACACATCCCCGCTCCGATCGAAATAGGTAAGAGCGAAACGATGCGAGAGGGGAGCGACGGCACCATCATCGCTTTCGGCGCCATGCTTGAACAAGCCCTTGCCGCTGCAGATGCCTTGGAAGGTGAATTGGATGTCGCGGTCATCAATGCACGGTTCGTGAAACCAATGGATCTCGAAATGGTGCGAACTTCACTCACAGACGGCAAGTTTGTAGTGACGCTCGAGGAAGGTGCGAAGATGGGCGGTTTCGGGTCAGCGTTCATCGAATGCGCGGTGACAGAGAACTTTGACACCCGTTCAATCCGGGTACTCGCGTTGCCAGATGAGTTCATTGAACATGGCGATCGCGGAGACTTGTTTGACCAACACGGGTTAAGCGTGCCTAAAATCGAGCAAACATGCCGCGAAATGGCTGGCTCAAGCTTGCGTTCAAGCAACTGATCCAGTCAGGTGAATACTGGCAGCAACCAGGCAACTGTAGCAAACGTGGTCGCCACGAGATGCGTTGTCTTCACGAAGACTGACACGCTCATGATGAACGAGGCGACAAGTTGGACAGTTCAATACTCAGGAACAGGTCTGATTTTGGCCTAGGGCAACGATAGTCTCATTGCTCCAACAACCCCAATCTGTCCAACACCAATCTGTCGTTGATCGGAAACCCGAATTGATGTCCGTCGAACCGGCCCACACTTGGATCAACGATCATTCCAAAAAGCCAAGGGTGGTGATTTTGGGTGTCCCCAAGCGTGAGACAGTGGTCGCTGCCTTGGAACGCTTGAGGCCGGCGATCGCCGAGCATGCCGAGATCATCGCTGAAGACCTCGACTTCAGTTACGACTTCTCAAAGGCAAAGCCCGACCTTGTTATCGTACTGGGTGGTGATGGATCCATCCTGCAAACGGCTCGCCAAATGGGGGCGCAGCAGTCACCTGTGCTCGGTATCAATTGTGGTCGCCTCGGTTTTCTTGCCGCCTTGTCACCCGATGATTTTCTCAATGTTTGGCCAGAGGTTTCCCGCGGCGGCTTTAAAGTTGTAGATCATCTCATGCTGCAAACCTCACTGATTAGAGGTGGGCGTGTGATCTCGGAACAACTTGCCCTGAATGAGGCTGCTGTTCTTGGGGGGCCCCCTTATCGAATTCTCGACATTGATCTTTATGCTGATGGTGCACTGGCAACACGATACCGATGCGACGGCTTGATCGTGGCGACTCCTATCGGCTCAACAGCCCACAATTTATCTGCGGGTGGCCCCATTCTTCGCAGGCAACTGCAGGCGATTGTCATCTCACCGATCAGCCCCCACACGCTGACCTACCGCCCCTTGGTCGACTCGGCTGACACGGTACTGGAACTGACGGTCACGGAGCCCAACGAATCAACAAGCATTGTGGTGGATGGACGTATACTGAGCCGTTTGCTACCTGGTGACCGTGTGAGGATCGAGCGTGCCGAACAGACGTTTCAAATGCTAGCAGTCAGTGGTCATGACGATTATCGAGCTCTGCGGGACAAACTGGGCTGGGGCGGATCAGTTCCAGTGAAACGGTCATCGCTTTAGCGAAGATTCGAGCAAGTGGATCTCCCACATTCTCTCTTGCCCTGAAAGACGCGATCTGCCAAGTTTTCAGGCCCGTGAAACACACCTCGTTTGCCGCGTACGGAGACCGCAATCGTGAATCGTCTTATTGTCCCTGCTGCGATTTTGACCAGTTGCTTATATGCCCTTGGACTACCAGCAAATGGGGAAGATACAAAAAGCGACAACGATGCGCCCAAGTATCTTCTGAGATACGCGTTGAACGTAGGCGAGGACCTGCATTACGAGGTGACTCACGTCGCCAAAACAAAAACCCGAATCCGAGGTGCCGAAGAGATATCTCAAGTGCACACGATCAGCCAAAGACACTGGGCGATCAAGAAAACAAACGACGAGGAAATGACATTTGATCATGTCGTCGACGCAGTTGAGATGACACAACAGCAAGGAGACTCAAAGGAGATTCGCTGGGATAGCGACAGTGGCGAAAAACCTCCAGCACTCTTCAAACGTGTTTCAGATCAAATTGGCGAAACGATTTCTACAATCACGATTTCGGCTCAGGGCAAAGAGACGCGTCGTGAGAACAATATTGGCAGCAAGGCTTCGTTGGGGATGGGAACGCTCGCAGTAGCTTTCCCAGAAAAGCCCATTGCGGTTGGCGAATCATGGTCAATTCCCCGGGACGTCAAAACACGAATCGAAAATGGCGAGATCAAAGTCATCAAGATTCGAGAGCTTTACACGCTCGAGAAAGTCAAAACAGGTGTCGCCACACTTTCGATCCGCAGCCAACCTTTGACGCCATTGAATGAAGAATCGATCCGAGCACAAGTTGTGCAACAAATGAGCAACGGTGAGATACGGTTTGACTTGGACAATGGTTACATGCTGAGCAAGCAACTCGACTGGGACGAAACGATTGTAGGTTTTCAGGGTGCAAACAGCCTGATGGAATACCGAGCCAGATTCAGTGAAAAGCTTGTGGANGGTGTCCCTAAGACTGCCCGTCGCTGAGTNCTGGGNAACNTTCNGCNATCAGGCCTCGCTNGCANTTACCTGCCTCAATTGTTTGCGTGCAGCCNGCCTTTCNAACAACAGCACTCCGCCNACCGCAGAGAGTTGAAATAANGCNACNCCCCAGGGTGGCACACTGCGGACACGTGCCAGCAAATCCTGAAACCACCCTGATTCCCGCTCCAGCTGCCGACGCACAATGTCGCCAAGCGAGTCCAAAGAAGTGCTCCAGTTCGCTGTATTTTCCCAGCCGTTTCGGGTTCTTCTCCAGCCAGTCGGTTGCACGGCCCTGCTGAGATAACGAGAACCTGGCTTCTCCAGACTGCTGGTTGCTAAAAGTGGCTCGGGTTCAAAATCATCAACCGAACCCGCGGGTAAATCAACCAGCCTTATAGCCTGCGGACCATCTGCAACCCAAGCTCTCACCCGACCTTGATTCCGCGATGCACCAGTTGCTTCCGAGAACTCTTGGGCAACACGGAATTGGACCAAGTCCGACTCATCCACTTTAGAAACGGGTGTCTCTGCTTTGGGCCACGCATTCAAAATGAACCAGAAGCAAAGAATCAAAGTGACAAGAAATGCGTGCTTCATCAGCAAGCATTTCAACCAGCCACGATCATCTGGACTCAGATAAAAAAAGTTCATGCAGGGGAGAGAATGCACGTCCCGGTCCAACCATCCGACAAACTGCTTAATCCTGACACAAGTCCTTCAGGTCTATGGGTTTAGAAAAACACTTGCAATTCCATTCGCTATCAAGCGTTGTATTTTTGCAACACCGCGAGACGCCTCATGGTGATGTTGGACAACACGAGGCAAAAAACCAACCCGCAAAACCGGACCGGCACAGCGGCAGACGTGTCTTTAAGTCTGAAAAAGGGGCAAATCAGACGAGCACACGAGGTAGGTTTTTACCAATGGCACGGTCTGCAGACGCGAGCCTCTCGCAGCTCAAATCGCCTTGATGACTTGACACCCTTTGCAATGCAAAACATGACGACGACCACAACCCCGCTCGAAGACGTATTTCACGCTGAAGTGCTTCCTGCACTTCCCCACAGTGCGATCACTTTGTTGCAGCTCTCGCAAAATCCGGAATCCGGACCAGCAGATTTTTCAAAACCGATCGAAGCCGATCCCGGACTGATGGGGCAGGTACTGAAATTTGTTAACAGCTCGTACTTTGGGTTCAGCCGAAAGATCATGAGCGTGCAACAAGGGCTAACGCTGGTAGGCACTCGAGCGATTACCAACTTCGCGTTGTGGAACGCCGTCTTCAGCGTCATGCCCAATCCCAAGTTTGGTTCTTTCGATCTTAAAGCTCTCTGGCAAGACTCCCTTCGCCGCGCCCTGTTTGCACGTGGATTGGGACGCACACTTCAACTCAACGACGCTGAAGACTTGTTCGCGGGTGCGTTGCTGCAGGACATGGCGATTCCCCTACTGCTCAAAGAACTCCCCGAGCAATACAAAACCCTGGTCGAAAGACGTGCTGACGAAGGTCGTCGTTTGAGTGGCTTGGAGAAGGAAATATTTGGATGGGATCACGCTGACGCTTCCGCCATGCTCGCCCAACAATGGAATCTGCCCGAAGAGTTTGTTGCCTTGATCGCACAACACACGAGACTGGATGAATTGCTTGAAGCAGGCCCAGAGAAGCACGGTCCCGCATGTGTTGCGCTAGCCTCACTGCTTCCTTCATGTAGTGACGATGGATGGGACGAGTACGGCATGTTCATCAATGGATACAGTGAACTGACTGAGAGTACTCCTGAAGTGCTACGGGAAGCATTCGAAAAAGTGGACGGCGAAACCACTGAATTCGCTCCGATTCTGCGTCTCCCTCTCCCGAAAATGGCTCTCGTCGACTACCTGCAAGACTGATTCAATTTCAATCTCACTGCCGGCATATCCCGAGTTCGTATTCAATCATAAAGGATCCTGTTCAGCGAGAATTTCCCGTGCGGGGGATACGGTGTCTACCAGCAACACAGGGCTTACCAGCAACACAGGAGTCTACCCACGCCCCCCCTCGCAACAAGTCTCGCAAATGGTGTGACAGCGTTCACATTGCAGCTTGCCACGTATTTCGATCAATGTTTCCCCACGACATACCGGACAAACTCGCGTCCCCTCGGCACCTCGATCACATGCGATCTCAATTCTATTCTCTCGATCTGTCTTCTGATCACTCATTTGAAATCCATGGATAAGTCCACAACACTCTGCCTGCTTCAACGAAGCAACAAAATACATTCTTCCGCGCGGTGTTTCTGAGCAATTGATACTCTTCTGTTTTTCACCTAACGCAGCTTTCCACCCAAAGCAGCAAATTTAATATTCATTTCTGAATCTCGCGATGTCATCGCGTCGCCCCATCACAATCACAATCTCTCCGGCTGAAAACTTTTCTCCAGAATCGGGATTGAATCGCAGTTCTCCGGATGCTGCCCGAACAGCAACGACCAACAATCCATGTCGTCGGTGTGCTTCTGTCTGCTGAACACTCAAGCCGACCAATCGACTGTCTTCATGAACCAGTACTTCATCAATATCAAAGTCCTGATTACTGCCTTCATCGACCAACTTGATCAGATGCGCTGTAGATGGTCTCGTTATCATACGCCCCATTTGCCTTGCCCCCACAACGGTCGGCATGACGATTGTATCCGCTCCCGCTTGCAACAATTTCTTCTCAGTGGTTTCGCGTTCTGCCCGAGCAATGATGCGTATTTTTTTGTTCACATCTCTGGCTGTCAGCGTAATGAACACACACTCCGCATCATTTGGAAAAGTACTTACCAAGGTACTTGCATGAGACAGGCCAGCTTCGGAAAGCGTTTCTTCTTCTGTGGCATCCCCAGAGACGTAGCGCAAGCCCGCCTGACTGGCTTCATCAATCGCGTCTGAATCCTGATCAATGACAACGATCTCGACACCTTGCGACTGCAATTCTTCGGCGAGTTTCTTTCCCATACGGCCAAATCCACAAAGAATGGTATGGTCGCGCAGTCTTAAGATTTCTTTTTTCATTCGACGCTTCCCCAACACATTTTCCAATTCCCCTTCGACAACCAACTGAAACAAACCACCGAAGGTGTAAACAGATGCAGAGATCCCCAGCACAATCACCAGAATCGTCAACGCCTGGATACGAGGCGGCAACTGTGAGTTTTCTCCGTAACCCACAGTGGAGATGGTGATTACCACCATCCAGACTGCTGCGATCCAGTCGTAATCCCCGACAAAGCGATAGCCAAGAATGGCAAGAATGAACACAGCAGCAAGGACAAATCCGCCTAATCGAATTCGCTCCAACGGTGTTCGCATATCGCGTTACCAGTATCCAAGGCGGTGATGACAATCGATTACGGATCGTCAAGATTAGCAACAGTCAACAGGCATGATCAACCAGCGTTATTGCATGGAACACAAGAGCATCCCGCTCCAAGAATCTCGCTCTGACGCACTTATCAAAACATCTTCGCCGGGACCAACGGCCACACATGAAACCTTCTGTCACCCAGCATGCATGCAACCTAAATAACAAACACCTGCTTTGCAGCAGGTGTTCTAAAATTTCTCAGCAACTCTAAACCAACATGAATGTTCGAGACTCAAGCATAACATGAGGGAATTCAATTTACCGAGTGCTTTTACTTGTGGCTATTGTGACAAGCTTTGCAGTTCGCAGCCTTTTTCAACATAGCGCCGGCCTTTGCATTACCTTTCACAGCTGCTTCGCTGGCTTTCACCAAAGCACCAGTCAGTTTTTCCCAACTCTCAGCATCACCCTTCTTTGGCTTATTCTTGCTGAGTGCAACCAACATCTCATGCAGCTCTTTCTTCTCTGCATCCGAGGCACCGCCACTGGCGACCTTCTTCAGCAAGGGCCCTTTGAAGGCCTTCTTCATAACATCCTTGGTGCTGTACTTTGCGGCTGAATCATCGTCAGCAGCCCGCGTGGGCGAGGCAACGAGGCAAACCATAACCAATGCCCCTGAGAACAGGGCAGCAACTCTTGCAGTCATAACTGAGCTCTTGTGTTCGTCTTGTGGAAGTGATGGAAGGCCGAAATAGTCGACCATGAGCGTGATAAGATAGTCCATCGCCAAACTGCCTGCCACAATCTGAGATCAGTCGTAGAAAAAATCACATCACGGGCAAACAAGCGGCTCACAAGGCAGTCTTGAAGCCTAATAATATAGATCTAACGGCGAAAAGACCCCATGAAAGCCGCATACTCACCTGCTGAGAAGGTCTGTGAAGCACACCAGCAACTTGGTTCACCAGCAACCTACGGCAGCAAGGTTCACCGTTCGCATTCCAACGATGTACTCGGAATCCGATCACAAACGCAGTTGGACCATCGCGATTCAGCCGCTGATAGCGAAGAGCCACGGGTGAAGCTGCTAATCAAAAATACTGAGGATCGAAGTTAAGAATCATCATCCAGCAGCAGACTGGCAAGGTGCTTTCTGCTGGTTCGAAGACGGCGGGCAATGGTGCGACCACTCAAGGACATCCGCTCACTGATCTCAGTTAATGTGAACCCCTGAATACGTAATAGTAAAATCTCACGGTCTGAAGGCCTCAATTTCTGCATGGTCTCACGAACGCAGATATTCAAAAACTCATCCGTCGAAACATCCATCGCTTCACCATCGGCCACCGTCTGCAAAGAAACCAACCGCTCACTGTCGCGACGTTGGGCATTTTGATGCAGTGCTGTGCGGCGCAGTTTGCTCAACGAGATGACAGCGAGAAGATTCCACAGAGTGGAACCCGGTTCCACCTCGTAATTGCCTGCCTGCACACCACGGAACATACTTCGAAAAACAGACTGGACAATATCTTCAGCATCGGTCGATGCACGCAACTTGCCCCCCAATTTCGAATCCACTAGGCAAAAAACTCTCTGCACGTAACGCTTGTAAAGAACGTGCGCAGCATCCTGATCTCCATCTTTCACTCGTGAAGCAAGTGAGTGATCAGTGGGGGTAAGCTTGCCAGCCCCGGAGTTGCTTGATGTCACAATTCGTCACGCGGGTAGGGAAGTAAATGGAAAGACAATTCCGTTCACACAGTAGTTCCCGCCCACAACCAAAAACATCGCAGGTGTTTCAGGAAGTGAGATTACACAGGCAGCGCTGACGACCGGCGTCATGCTGATCACCTTCAAGCAGCCCCAACAGGAACGCTTTGATGCATCCCCTCGTGAACACCCAAATCTTGATCTGAATGTCCACCTTTTCGAGCGTCTGCAGTCAGCCGCAATAAAAAACTCGCACAGAACATCAAAACACGAACGCGTTCGGGCGCTGTGCTTTAGAGGTCGCACCAAATAGGTTGAGTACATTTCTATTACAAAACCGGACAGCCAACTTGTAATTTTCGCAAAAAAAAGTCGAATCCAATGCTCTTGCCACCCAGATTAACTAGGGCCCAAACGTCTGCTGCCATCCGTGCGTGCGGCTTTAACACTCGCATCGGCTGATGTTTGCACCGAAGTTCTGCATCAATGACAGCAACCACCGCAGCATGAAATGATTACACTGAAGGTCCTGCCGACGCGTGTGATTGGTCCGCGTCCTGCCCAACGCCTACCCTTGTACCGAATCCCCTTGTACCGAAGCCTGCTCATGAATGACAAGCATCCTCAAAGCTCCATCTCTCGTCGACGATTCAACAAAACAGCCAGTGCCACAATGGGGGCTCTTGCTGGATTCCAATTTTTCCCGGCGTTGTCAGACAACAAATTGGGAAAGCCAACCGTGGTCGGAATTGGTGCCGGGGGAAAGGGCACAGCTGACATCAACGGTGCCAGCAAGGCTGGATTCGAGGTCATTGGCCTGGTCGACGTGATTGATGCCACCAAGCTCACGAAACTCGAAGGCCGCCTTCGCAATATGGGCCAAACGAGGCAACAGTTTCCAGACGCAAAGTTCTTCACAGACTATCGCGAGATGTTCGCGGAGATGGGCGATCAAGTCGATGCCGTCACCGTCTCAACACCAGACCACCACCACTTTCACGCCTCGGCATTGGCTATGCAGGCTGGCAAGCATGTCTACTGTCAAAAACCGTTGACACACGGAACCTGGGAGGCAAGACAGTTAAATCAGTTAGCCAAGGAAACTGGCGTGAAGACGCAAATGGGAAACCAAGCCCACGCCAACGATCACATGAGGCGGTGCGTTGAATTGATCCGGTCGGGTGTCATTGGCAAGGTCAAAGAAATTCACGCTTGGACGAACCGTCCCATCTGGCCGCAAGGGTTTGCCAGTCCCCCATCACCAGAGCCAGTCCCTCTTGGGATCGACTGGGAACAATGGATCGGCCCCGCTCCCTGGATCGACTACAACCCGCGGATCGCACCCTTTGCATGGCGTGGATGGTGGAACTACGGCACCGGTGCTCTTGGTGACATGGCGTGCCACATCATGGATTTGGGGTACTGGTCCATGCAACCCGATGATGGTCCAGCGCTTGCCCCGCAAGCTGTTACTGCGAAGCAAAATGGGGCGACGGAGTATTCTCCCCCTATCAACTCGATCATCACATGGGACTTTGGACCGAGCCAGCATGCAGCCAAAGATGGCTTCAAGTTTTTCTGGTACGACGGCTATGTCGACGCAAAGTTCGACCGAGAAAACTGGCAACTGGAAAAAAATGGAAACGAATATAACCACCCCAGCGAGGAAGTACTCGAGGGCATGGATTTCTCAAAATACGGCAGCGTCATCGTGGGTGAACAGGGAAAACTATTCTTCCACCGGGGCCGAAATAAGTGGGTTCTAAAGACATCCAGCAAGATCGATGGTTTTGACTGGCCAGAAATAACTCTGCCGCGGGCAAGAGACCAAGACAACTACAAGGAATGGTTCGATGCAGTCGAAGGAAAAATTGCACAGAGTGAATCAAACTTTGGGCTCGCAGGTCCGATGACCGAAACCATCTTGCTGGGCGTAATCGCACAACGCAATCCTGACACACGTTTAGAGTGGGATGCTAAGTCGATGCAAATCAAAGGGCACCCAGAACTTCAAAGCCAAATCCGGCGTGAGTACCGCAAGAATTGGGCTCCCACTGCATAGTGATACTCTGACACAGAATTTTCGGCAGATCAAAAATCGCTGGTAAACAGTTTATCTGCCACCAGAATTCCAAAGCGACACGAATCGCATAAGTGCATCTATGGACCAAAACTCTCTACAACATAGTTCTGTAGAGAGTGGCCGGTAGACGCATAAATCAATCGATTCACCTGAACGGTAATTCCAACAACCTTGGCAATGATTCATCGCATGACGTGACAGCCAGTTCTTTCAGAATCGGAAGCGTCTAGCTTCCAACACGGGGCTGGCGAAGAAAATCTGTTACCGTTGTCTGCTCCGGTTCTTCTTCTGGCCATGGACTGAGAAGCTTGCCCCAAAACCCAGGTTCCTTCTCTTGCACTGGCATTGTTTTGACCGCAGACTTTGAAGAGGTCGTAAAGAATCTCGCAGGGTTGAGATTTTTGGGACTCAAAGCAGTCTTGGTTTTCGACCAACTATTCGATGCAGTTTTACCCACCTGATCAAACAAGCCATCCTTCTTTTCGTTGATCTCAGTCTGCTCCGCTTTGCTCGGCAACAAACTTCTGAAGTTGGGCATTTTGAGCTGTGGCATTTTCCAATTCAATGGATTCATCGCGCTGGCAGCCTTACCGAATCCCGAAGACTCTTCCGGCGTGTCAGCACTCACATTGCCCAAACTGGTAAACATCACGAGAGAGAGTGAAGCGATCGCGATCGCAACATATCTTACCGGCGTTTTCATGAATTCATTCTCCTTATGGCATTCAAGCCCGACCCGTTCCAATCAGCATTGTCCGGGTGGTACATCTACGTTTGTCAGTGGCTATCGCACTTTCTATCGGATTCATGCAAGATCATTTTCGCAACAAATCAAAACCTGCATCGGGTTTTTAGCGTGAAACTCGCCAACGTTGGTTTAGCGAGGCACTTGCGACAGAGATTCCTTAGTGCAGCCACCTGAAGCAACGGCATAAAACCCAAGCATGATGGCAGGAATACGGTTTCACTGATGCTTAAATTGCTTTCCCCAGATGGTGAGACGTGGGGATGCTTAGACGCTGAGGTGCGCAAACGCTACAGTGAGGCGATGTTTCATGCCCACCCACCAAAACCACGTTCCCAGCCTCGTTCCCAGCCTGATAACCCATCCCGTGCAAAACGGTGGGTCCAAATGGCCTACAGATCACAATCCGTTTTTTTGGTGATTTGTTGCGGGACTTGGTCACACGCACAAGATCTGTCACCTACGGAACCTCCCATCCCCATTCCAATTGCGCGGGATGGGGCGGCAACGGCATTCATGGACGCTGTCGAGGCACACATGGATTATGTAACCGAACAATCGCATGACCATCTTGGCCCGCAAACCACTCCCATGTGGCTGTCAACCATTGACCTACGCACCAACGGTCTGCCAGATCCTCTGATGCCAGGCTCAACACGTTGGAAGGGAATCTTTCTATCTGCACCAGGTGCCAACCTGTATTGGGATCAGCCAACAATCCTCGCTGCATTCGAACTGTCCAAACGCACCGGTTGCAAATGCTACAGTGACGCAGCCGCTGCCTACATCACAAGTTTTCTGGCTGCATGTTCCACTTCAAAACAAACTTCATGCATTGACCCACGCTTTTATTATGACGTCAAGCTCGACCAGTCCGTCGACAAAACAGAAACTCTTGCTTCCTGCAGTCCTTATACCCCAGCCTGGGAAACCACATGGGCTGCAGACAAGAAACTTGCGCGACAACAGATTCAAGCATTCATCCACTTGCGAACAGTTACACACTCCTCAAACAACTCGGTGCCCAAATCAACAGGCGAGACAACTGGCCCCCCCAATCTGACCATCGAAAGTGAGGCGGCCCTGATCGCCTCGCTGTGCTGGCTTGCGCAACGAGATACTCTCCAACAAACTCCTCTGACCCAACAAGCTCTCTCGCTAGCACAATCACGAATCGCCCGCCGCGACCGTACGACCGGTCTGGTACCCACCGACTGCAACCTGCCCAAGCAACCCAACAACACCTCTTCAATTGCACTTGGGGCGTGGGCAAATGTTTTATTGTGGGCGGCAGATACAACCGGCGAAATGGAATTTCAAATAATCGCAGAGCAGGCACTTCATGCATGGTTGACCGCCGGATTCGATACACAACAGCAACATTACTACCAACAAATCAAATGTGAAACGGGACACCCTGTCAAAGAACAGATGACGGGAAATTACCCTGAAGACCTACCCGCATCGAGCCACCAGCAAATCAGCATTTTTGAGCATGCTAGTCGACCGGTGTACCAATCCCCTCTCAGAATGGCAGAAGCATGCTTATCGCTGCACGACTCAACAGGTGACCAACTGAGTAAACAAGCGATTGAGCGTTGGATCAACATAATCAAGAAAGACCTGCCATCAGATAAAATGCAAGGTGGATACGCCGATGATTACGGCAGAGCAATCCACTTTCTCGTCCGCGCCAGCGCAGTACTGAAGAACCCGCAGTATCGCATCCTCGCTCAGGACATTGCGAACGAGGCAATGAAAAAACTGTACGTTTCCAGAATGGGAATGTTTCGCAGTCACCTCGGTGAGAACCGATGCGATTCCGCAGATGGCCCCGGCCTTCTGCTGCTGGCGCTCATGTACTTAGAAGGTGATGACCCAACTCTCGAAAGTTCATTGCAATTTTAGAACTCCACAAAGCTGCCAGTCTTTGCCGCACGACAAATTATCAGGATCGGTAATTTCCATTCATAGATGAGACAAACATGTGGTTCGAAGATCTATTTGGGTTCGTTGAGCAATCACCAGCACAGGTGCGAAAAAACATCTTGATAGAGGGGACACGATTAACCTCACTGGCCAACAACAGGTCGTTTGATTGTGGGACATTAGAGATCCCAACACTCGAAGATTTGAGAAACAGTGCTGCTGAAATCACAAGCGAAGCGACAGAGCGCACAACGTTGACGCAAGTCGTCGGTAATGTGCAAAATCTGCACGCAGCAGAAGAAAACCGGAGGGCAATGTTCCAAGTCGCTTCACAATTCAACCTGCTGGAAATGGCTGCTCCTGACGCCGTTCCTGAGGACGGCATTGGCATCTATGAGCACGACTACACGCAAGGTCCCGCCTGTGCGATCGCGG
>PAUV01000090.1 GCA_002712845.1 Rhodopirellula sp.
AAAACCATTGATGTTTGATTTAGGTGGAGTAATCGCTGCTGCGGCAGTACCACTGGTGGGGAAAGTAAAACCTCCCTGCGGAATGGCAGGTGGTGTCGGATAACCAGTGGACTGAGGTTTTGCGAACGATGTTTCGGGAACAGCGAAGCCAGTGCTGGCAGTTGCTGACGTTGCTGGGGACTGTTTCGCCAAGTCTGACATGGCAAAGGCAGTTCCTGTATCGTCAGCCTTCGGCGTCAATGCCTTGTTCCCGAACGTGTAGCCACTAGGCTTTGCGGACGGTGAAGCGGGTGACTGAAAGCCAACCGACTGAGTTGCCGCGTTACCGTAGATACCATTCGCTTGTGCTGCCGCCAAATTCGGTGCGGTTGGCGTTGGCGACGCGGAGTATCCTGGAGACGCACTCAAGCCGGCAAACTGAGCTGGCTGCGATGCTGGGATCGGTCCGTTTGCTGCTGGAGCAGCAGTGCCGCCAGCCACAGAGGCTATCGCATTGGGAGTCGCCTGCGAACTTGGTGGCACTGGAAAGCTCGAGGTGGGACCACTCTCGGCCAGAACCTCCGCAGGTGGATCTTTCTTCTGCAGCGTGAGCAGATTTCGCCCCGACATGGAGCATCCTGATGAGACCATACCTGCAAGCGTACAGGTGGTGACAACTACAATTGTTCGTTTGGTATTTCTAAGCATCCTGCCAACCTATGACACATGAATTCCGGACTACCTCGATCGGAGACATCGGCATTCAGCGTTGAACGAATCCACAAAATCAGCAAAGTCGACGTAAATTATCGCGACTCCACCGGACTGTCGGACGTTAGGACGCCGGCTCAGGTGGTGTCAATGTCAGCTTCCGGCGTGCTTGCAAATAAAACGAAGAACGCGTGTTTCACACCTACTTATCAATTCCGTCGCCCCTCGTTATGTCATGAAAAGAGGGGGGGAATCACAGGAAGCTGCCGGGGATAAAAAAAGCCCACCCGATAAAGGGTGGGCTACATCATGAAGCTTCGATGAGATCGCGTACAAATTAGCCAGCTGAAATCTGCCAGTATCTGCACACTTCAAGTTATCAAGACGTAGCCACTTCCATTGAAGTGCCCATGGTCTGGCCTGGCGCGGGCAGATCGCTGTACCCCTGCAGATAAATATCGATCGCACGAGCCGCACCTCGACCTTCATTTATCGCCCAAACCACAAGGCTTTGTCCGCGACGACAGTCACCGGCAGCGAACACGCCGTCAACACTCGTGGCGAACTGGCCATGTTCAGCTTTGAAATTACTGCGAGAATCGACCTCCAACCCCGCGGCTTCAGCCACGTATGATTCGGGCCCAAGGAATCCCATCGCCAACAGAATCAACTGTGCAGGCCATTCCTTCTCAGAGCCTTCAACCTCGCTCATTGCCCAGCCACCATCGTCTTTCTTGACCCATTCGACCTGGACCGTCTTGATTCCCCGAAGCTTACCCGCATCATCGAGGAGATACTCTTTGCTGAGTAGCTGATACTGACGAGGGTCATGCCCGAATTTGGCAGTAGCTTCTTCGTGACCATAATCCACACGAAAAATGCGTGGCCATTCCGGCCATGGGTTATCGTCGGATCGCTCCTCGGGAGGCTTTGGCAACAATTCAAAATTGACGACGCTTCGGCAGCCATGACGGATGCTGGTTCCAATGCAGTCAGTGCCGGTATCACCACCACCGATCACAATCACATCCTTGCCTTCTGCACTGATGAATTTTTCACTATTGGCATCACCATGAACCATCTGTTTCGTGTTCCCGGTGAGAAAATCCATCGCAAAGGCAACACCATCCGCTTCCCGGTTAGGCAACGGCAAATCACGAGGCTTCGTGGCGCCACAAGCAAACAACACAGCATCAAAGTCCTGCTGCAAATCACTCGGTGAAATGTCTTTGCCAATGTTAGCACCGGTAACAAACTTGATGCCCTCTTCGGTCATTTTGTCAACACGACGCTGGACCGCCTCCTTGGACAGTTTCATGTTTGGAATGCCGTACTGCAACAAGCCGCCAATCCGATCGGCTCGCTCGTAGACAGTGACGTTGTGGCCAACCTTGTTGAGTTGATCCGCCGCTGATAGTCCAGCCGGTCCGCTTCCCACAATAGCCACCGACTTCTCAGTTCGACTGGCAGGTGGCGTTGGCTGGATCCATCCTTCTGACCATGCACGATCGACAATCGCATTTTCGATATTCTTGATCGTCACCGGTGGATTCGTGATCCCAAGCACACACGAACCCTCACAGGGAGCAGGGCAGGTTCGCCCGGTAAACTCAGGGAAATTATTGGTCTTGTGCAGCCGCTCGCTGGCTTCCTTCCAACGATTGTTATAGACGAGGTCATTCCACTCTGGAATCAAGTTGTCGATAGGACACCCCGTCGTCGACTGACAGAACGGAACGCCACAGTCCATGCAACGTGCTCCCTGATCCTGCAGGTGCTCCACACGTGGCTCAGTGTAAATTTCGTCATAATCATTGATCCGCACGACAGGCAGTCGCCACGGAACTTTTTTACGATCGAACTCTTTAAAACCTGTTGGCTTACCCATGTGATGTTTTCCTTCAGTGAAGGTCGATAATTTTATAAATTTTTCAAGAACGATTGCGCCCCATTCGTTGAAACAATGGGCGTTGAAATATCAGGTGCTAAACATCAGGCGTTCGCCGCCGTCTGTGCTTTCTGTTCATTCAAAACGCGTTTGTAATCCGTTGGCATCACTTTGATGCACTGAGTGATGAACTGAGGCCAGTTTGCCAATGCTTCTGCGGCAATGGCACTTTCGGTCAACTCAGCATGACGCTTGATTAACGACCGAACGTCTGCCTCTTCCTCTGCATCGGTGATGGCTTCCAATTCCACTGTCGCCAGATTGCAATTGAGGTTGAAATCACCATCACGATCCCAAATGTAAGCAACACCGCCCGACATTCCTGCAGCAAAGTTCCTTCCAGTCGGTCCAAGCACGACGACACGTCCGCCAGTCATGTACTCGCAACCATGATCACCAACACCCTCAATCACGGTGCGGGCACCACTGTTGCGAACACAGAAACGTTCGGCTGCTCGGCCACGGAAAAACGCTTCTCCACCTGTCGCTCCGTACAAGCAAACATTGCCAATCAGGATATTCTCGTGAGCAGTGAAACTACTTTCAGCCGGTGGATAGACAACTAGTCGTCCACCACTCAAACCCTTGCCAACATAGTCATTCGCATCACCTTCCAGGTTGATGGTAATACCATGGGACAAAAATGCCCCCAGACTCTGNCCTGCTGATCCAGTCAATTCAATGCGAATGGTATCGTCGGGCAAACCTTCTTGACCGTATCGCTTGGCAACCTCGTTACTCAGAATGGTGCCCACTGTGCGNTTGATATTCACAATCGGCGTCTTGATCGTGACTGGCTCGCCGGACTCGATAGCAGGCTTTGCCTGTTCCAGTAAAACAGTCATGTCCAACGACTTATCCAATGCATGATCCTGAGCCTGTGAGCAGATAACGCCAACGTTCTCGTGTGGTTTATTAGCAGGCATGAGCACTGAAGTCAGATCCAACCCATCAGCTTTCCAGTGATTGATGGCCTTATCCGTCTTCAACACTTCGCTTCGGCCTACCATCTCATCGATGGTTCGGAAGCCAAGCTCAGCCATGATGCGTCTTGCTTCCTCCGCAACCATGAACAGATAATTGACAACGTGCTCTGGCTTGCCATTGAACTTCTTCCGCAAGTCAGGGTCCTGGGTCGCGATTCCAACTGGGCATGTATTCAGATGACACTTCCGCATCATGATGCACCCCAACGTGATGAGTGGTGCCGTTGAGAAACCAAACTCCTCGGCTCCCAGCAATGCGGCGACCACGACGTCACGTCCCGTTTTCAGTCCACCGTCTGTTTGCAGAACAACACGACTGCGTAGATCATTGAGCACAAGCACTTGATGAGTCTCGGCGATTCCTAATTCCCAAGGCAACCCGGCGTGCTTGATACTCGTCAGTGGCGAGGCTCCTGTACCACCAGTATCACCCGAAATCAGGATGTGATCTGCGTGTGCTTTGGCAACACCAGATGCGATCACGCCCACCCCAACCTCACTGACCAGTTTGACACTGATACGGGCAGCGCGGTTAGCGTTCTTTAAATCATGAATCAGTTGCGCCAGATCTTCAATCGAATAGATATCGTGATGTGGAGGCGGACTGATCAGCCCAACGCCCGGCGTGCTGTAGCGAATCCGGGCAATGTTGGTATCAACTTTTCGCCCCGGCAACTCGCCACCTTCACCAGGCTTTGCTCCCTGCGAAATTTTGATCTGAATTTCATCAGCGTTGGTGAGATACTCGATGGTCACCCCAAAGCGTCCTGATGCCACTTGCTTGATGGCAGAACGCTTCGAGTCACCATTTTCAAGCGTTTGAAATCGGATCGGATCTTCACCACCTTCACCGGTATTACTTTTTCCACCGAGGCGATTCATCGCGACTGCAAGCGTTTCGTGCGACTCAGCACTGATGCTTCCGAAACTCATCGCTCCTGTGCAAAATCGTTTNACAATTTCACTTGCAGGCTCAACATCCTCGATCGGGATNGACTTTACTAATGAGTCATCGAATTCAAGTAGCCCACGAAGCGTACAGCGAGAACGACTNTCTTCATTGATGGCCTGAGCAAACTTCCAATACTCACTCTCGTCATTCTTGCGTGCAGCAATCTGCAGACTGGAGATGGACATGGGCGACCAGGCATGTTTCTCGCCTTCGGCTCGCCAGTGATACTCACCCAGGTTGGGNAGTTGTTTCAACCGACTGTCAACATTCTCTGGGAAACCCAGANTNTGCCTACGCAAAGTTTCCTCCGCGATGACATCAAATGAAACACCCTGAATACGACTTGCAGTGCCGACAAAGCAGACATCNATCACNTCGTCTTTCAGCCCGAGCGCCTCNAATATCTGNGCTCCTTTGTAGCTTTGCAGNGTACTGATCCCCATTTTNGCCATCACTTTCAACATGCCTTTACCGACACCTTTTCGGTAGGCAGCGACNACNTTGTCATCGTCGAGCGACGGATCCATTANCCCATCNCGTCTGGCTTGCCATAATGCCTCAAACGCCAGATAAGGGTTGATCGCNTCTGCGCCGTAACCNATCAACAAACAGTGNTGATGCACCTCTCTGGCCTCACCGGTNTCGATCGCAAGACCAATCCGGGTACGCTTNGCCTGTTTGACCAGATGATGGTGGACCGACCCCACCGCCATCAAGGCACTTACCGGAACGCGATCCTGCCCCATGGAGCGATCGCTCAAAACGACCATTTCGATCCCCTCGTCAGCAGCTGCCTCAGCCTCAGCCGCAATCCGGGAAAGCGTTTTCTGTAATCCTGCCTTGCCCTCGCTACGATCAAACGTGATATCGATCACACGGCTATTCCAGCCCTTGCTATTGAGGTGCTTCAGTGCAGCAACCTCTTCATTGGTCAGGATTGGATGGTCAACGAGCAAACGATGACAATGCTCCGGACTGACATCCAAGAGATTTTTTTCGGGCCCGATGTAGCACTCCAGCGACATGATGACCTCTTCACGAATGGAATCGATCGAAGGGTTCGTCACCTGCGCAAATAGTTGCTTGAAGTAATCGTAAATCATACGCGGCTTATCGCTCAAGCAAGCGATAGCACTATCATTGCCCATGGACCCAACTGGATCACGCAACTGCTCGACGAGCGGTCGAAGCATGAACTTCATGGTTTCTGCGGTGTACCCAAAGGCTTGCATGCGAGGCAGCAGGGAATCACTGTCAAAACCGTGTGGCTCCGCTTCTGGATGCAAGTCAGCAAGACGAATTCGTTGGTCTTTCAACCATGTACCGTACGGCTTTGCACGCGCGAACTCGCTCTTCAATTCCTCATCAGGGATCAGGCGTCCAGCCTTAAAATCAACGAGGAACATTTTCCCGGGTTGCAGTCGTCCTTTTTCCTTGACAATGGCCGGATCAACTGGCAATACGCCGACTTCGCTTCCCATGATCACACGGTCATCATGAGTGATGTAATAACGACTGGGTCGCAACCCATTTCGATCAAGCGTCGCGCCGATGTACTGCCCATCTGTAAACGCAATCGATGCTGGCCCGTCCCACGGTTCCATCATGCACGAGAAGTACTCGTAGAAAGCACGCTTTTCTTCTGGCATCGTTTCGTGCTTCTGCCACGCCTCGGGCACCATCATCATGATGGCTTCCTGCAGCGTACGTCCGTTCATTAACAGAAACTCCAACACATTGTCGAACGTTCCAGAATCACTGCAGTGAGGCTCAACGACGGGAAATAGTTTCTCGAGTTCATCGCCAAACAACGCACTTTCAGCAGACCCTTCACGTGCTCTCATCCAATTTTTATTGCCGCGTAGAGTATTGATTTCACCATTGTGACTCATGAACCTGAGTGGCTGCGCGCGATCCCAACTCGGGAACGTGTTGGTCGAGAACCGACTGTGCACCATGGCCAGATGGGTTTCAAAGTCCTGGTCCCTGAGGTCAGAGAAATACGGAAGCACCTGCGCCGGCGTGAGCATTCCCTTGTAGATAATTACTTTCGTACTGAGAGAGCAAATGTAGAACATCAAGGCCTGCTTCAAGTCGTCGCTGCCTCGCAACAAATGACTCGCCTGCTTATGAATCATGTAGAGTTTGCGTTCGAACGCTTCACCCTCAAGCCCGTCCTCGGCCCCAACAAACAACTGCTCAATTCGCGGCTCGCTCGCCCGCGCTGTCGGCCCAATGTCCGCAAGGTCTGCCATCTGAGGCACATCCCGCCAACCGATGAACTGCTGTCCCGCGTCCGTCACAAGCTTTTGAATTGTTTCCTTACACAAAGCTCGTTCCGCATCATCCTCTGGCAGAAAGACCAAACCTGCTGCGAATCGCCCGGGACTTGGTAATTCAACACCCAGATCCTGCTTCGCAACCTTGGCAAGGAACTTGTGTGGCAAGCCGCACATAATGCCGGAACCATCACCAGTATTTGACTCGCAGCCACAAGCACCACGGTGGTCCATCGCCTGCAAAATCTGATCGGCATCAAGAACATTCTGATGACTCGGGACGCCCTTGATGTGGGCAATGAACCCTACTCCACAGGCATCTTTTTCCAGTTCTGGATCGTACAGGCCCTGAGCGGGTGGTAAGTGAAAGTGTTTTTTCATATTGGTATCTGCCATTTGTGACTCTCTTATCCTGTTGGGACTCGTCATCGCTCGGCACCTGACTGACTGCACTGCGGTGGCAGGCTCGACGTCGATTGAACGCGTTCGCCTTCGCACATCGCCTTGAGTCTGTCAGGCGACGACTGACGAACCTGTTTCTGGCTCAATCGTGGCCGCTTCCACGGTCAGCTTCCCGCTGCCGGATTTCACTCGCTTTCCTGCCTCAAGTGGTCGCCCTAAAAGAAGGGAACCAAACTCACTCGCTGCCCGACTGAGTCGGCCAGAGCGGCGGAAAATAATGCCAAGAGGACGCGTCATGCGCAGTTCTCGACATGCGACAACTCGTAACGAGCCGTTCGCTGTTTCGCGGCGTACCGCCGCCTCCGGAACAATGCCAATGCCACGGCTGGCCTGGATCGCCCGAATCATGGAGTCCGCGTTGTCGAACTCCATACATGCGTTGACACTGATTCCCGCTTTCGCCAAACATCGATCAATCTCTTGGCGTAACTGCAAACCACGGTCGAAAGAAATCATCTCGACCCCAGACAATTGCGACAGGGAAACCTCGTTCTGAGTTGCAAACCTGTGCTCTGCTGAACAAACAAGCCTCATCGGCTCCTGCTGCCAAAGCACAAACTGAATGTCTTTATTGCTGTGAGGAAAACTGACCAACCCGAAATCAACCTCACCTTCGGCGGTCATTTCAAAGACCCGATCGTTGGACCCAAACTCAGTCCTGACTTCGACATCTCGATGCAAACGCCCAAACGCCTCGCTCGCATCCGGCATATAGCTGAGGCCGACGGACACGATAGTCCCGATAGACACCTTCCCGCTCAACTGGCGACTGGTACTGCGGACTTCCTGCTCGAGCCGCTCGTAACTACGTAAAATTCCTCGCAGGCCGCCCAAATAGGTCTTTCCGGCTGGGGTCAGAATCAACGGTCTCTTGGAGCGGTCAATCAGTTCGGCGCCAACGGACTCTTCCAAATGCTGCATCGCTTGACTCACCGCACTCTGAGTCAACTGATGAAGCACCGCAGCTTTGGAGAAGCTGCGGTGTTCGGCGATGGTGCAGAAGAGTTCCAGCGTACGAAGCTGCAAGGCAATTCCCGTGCATTAGAAAAACTTATACTGCGGCGAATAGCACGCAGCGGGATTAATGCAAGGTAGGTTCAGGAGGCGTTTTCGTCAACCCGCGACAGTTTGTTCACGCCGCGCTTGCACCACCAAACCGTTTCGGCAAAGTGATCGCGTAAAGGACCGTGATCCCGCCCGCAGTAAGAATTACCCAAGGAAACCACTCCTTAGGACGCCATTGCTGCACATTCGAGGCAGGGGCGGTTACCGGATTCACGAAGGCCCCGGCATCGGTTTCAGAGGCAGAATAGAAGTTGGCACTGTCGATCACGAGGCATTCCAAGCCAATGATGATCGCCATGATCCCGACTGCGATGAAGATAGAACGCCACATTAGTAACTGCCACAAGGTAGAGAAAACGGTCCATTGGAGAGTTTCGGCAAACGGGCTCGGCCGGCATGACCCCCTTTCTGGGAAACCACAGCACCGCAAAAAGCGGTACTACCGTCACCTTCGGGCTGTCCTTGTGTGATCGTAAAGGCTCGCATCACGGGCCCCCCCGGCAGTCGTCGATTCGAATTCGCTGGTGCAGAAGCTCAATTTTGGCCACTTTGGATCCAGACTAGTCTTGAGCTGGCCTTTGCGACAATTCTTTGACTGCTTCAACCAAGGCGATCGCATGCTCGACGGGCGTTTCCTTGAAAACGCCATGCCCGAGGTTAAAAATATGCCCTGGCCGACCATCCGCCGAACGCAGTAGTTCGTCGACGGCACTGTGAATAACGTCCGGATCAGCAAGCAGGACGGCGGGATCAAGATTTCCTTGCACGGAGCAGTCATGTCCAATCCTTTTCCATGCCACATCAAGCGGAATTCGCCAGTCGACACCGACGACGGTCCTTCGATCAACCCGCATAAGAGGCAACAGCTCGGGATTACCGGTTGCAAAATTGATCACAGGGACTCCGGGAGTGATTCCAGCGATGATCTGCTTCATCCATGGTAACACGAAGGTGGTGTAATCATTTGGTGAAAGGCATCCGGCCCAGCTGTCAAACAGTTGTACGCATTGCGCGCCTGCCGCGACCTGATGATTGAGGTAAACCGTGATCGCCTCGGACAATTTCTCCATCAGGAGATTCCAGCCACCACACTTGCTTCGCATCAGTTTTTTTGTGTTGACGTACTGTTTGCTCCCTCCACCCTCGATTGCGTAACTGGCGAGCGTGAATGGAGAGCCAGCAAAACCGATCACTGGAATTGACTCTGGAATGTCTGCTCTGGTTTGCCGGACGGTTTCGTAGACAAAGTCGAGTTCCTCGGGTGCATGCAGTCCTTTCACCCGTTTGACATCACTTAGGTCACGCGCGGGGTTGTGAATGACAGGCCCGTCGCCTTTCGCAAACTCCAAGTCGAACCCCATCGGGACGAGGATCGGCAGCAGATCCGAAAAGATAATAGCTGCATCTACTCCCAAACGATCGACAGCAGTGCACATCACCTCACTACATAGTTTGGGCTGGGCACAAAGTTCGAGAAAAGTCTGCTTGGCACGAACCTCACGATACTCAGCCATGTACCGCCCGGCTTGCCGCATCAACCAAACTGGTGTTCTTTCTGTCGGTTCCCCACGGCAGGCCTTCATGAACAGGCTGTCATTGGACGGATGCTCAAGGTTGGCAATTGGCGGTGATGCCGCAAAACCACGTTTTTTAGATTCCACCAGAGTTACTCCTCGCTGTGCTGCTTCGGTCACCAGATGCCCCATCTTAGGGTGGCTGGGTTCCATATCGACATGTATCTCGCACTCCTCCAGCATTTGCGTGGTGGTCGGTCCGATCGAAGCGATTACGGTGCCATGCAGCCCCTGCCTTAACGACTCTACCACGTTCAGTTGCTCTGCCATTCTCAGCATATTGACAACCTGGTGGGCACTGGTCAGCAACAGCATGTCTCTTTGCCCCGCAGCCAACGCGCGGATATTCTCCTCCAGTGGAGTCGTGTCTTCGGGGAATTCCCAACCATAAACCCGGACCGGTTCAACAGTAGCTCCGCGTGCTTCCAGGCCAGCGATCAACGAGGCATTGGTAACGCCATACTCCTGCAGCCCCACAACCTGATTCGCAACAGAGACATCGGAATCAATCGTCTGCAACAGTTCTCGCCATGTATTCGGCTCAGGAACACGGTGGGTTGCCGTGATACCAACCTCCTTCAAGGCAGCAGCCGGCTTAGGACCGCGGCAGATCGTGACCACATCGGAAAGTGAATCGAGAAACCGCTGCCGATCGACGTGTTTTTCTACCGACCGCAGCAGGTAACGGAACCCCACGCCTGTCATCAGAATCACAACGCTCACTTGCCCAGTCATCAGCCGATAGGCAAAATCGATTGCACCACGATTGGGCTCAATCGGCACCTCTCGCATGGAGGGGCTGACATGAGAAACACCACCAACTCGCGTGATCAGACGAGCCATATCATCGGCACGTCTGCTCTCCAATGCAGCTATTTGCAATCCGTTAAAATTGGCTTTCGCGTTTGCCATGGTCGCCGTGAACATTGTTTTTTAGGAATCGATTCAGACCAGACACGTCATTGTAGGGAAATCTCCGCCGGTTACGATGTGCTTGGTTGGACATTCCGACGTCGCCCAAATGCGTCGGTACCCACACCCAACGATCGAATCACAGGCTCTCTTTGACACAATCCCATGCCACGCAGCCCCATCAAACGCCCTCCTGCCAGCCTCGACCTCTCCGAAGTGCTTCGTAATGTCGATGACCTGCCCGAAAAGCTGACCAGTACAAGTATGTTTGGCAACAACGCTCCGCTGGAAATTGAAATTGGTTCTGGCAAAGGCCTCTTCATGACGACTGCTTCTGCCGCCAATCCAGAACACAATTTTCTTGGTGTTGAAATCATGGCAAAGTATGCCGCCCATTCTGCGGGTCGGCTGCTCAGATCCCGAACCGAGACACCCGATTCAAACCTCAATGCCATCATGGTCAGCGGAAACGCGGAACCACTACTCAAGGATCGTATTGATGAAAACAGTATCGAAGCAGTGCACGTCTACTTCCCAGATCCCTGGTGGAAGAAGCGGCATCGAAAACGAAGAGTCGTGAACAAGGCCAGTATCCGCAACATTTCCAAGGTGTTGCGACCAGGTGGACGCTTCCACTTCTGGACAGACGTTCTGGACTACTTTGAAAACACCGTTGAGATGATTGCCGAACTTGCACCTGAATTTGGGGTACCGATTCCGGAAGAGGAAGCGGCGGCGGATCACGACCTGGACTATCGAACCCATTTTGAACGCCGCAGCAGACAGCACCAAATCCCCGTCTACCGAGTACGCTACGAACGGCAATGACCCCAAACCCAAATCATAAAGCCATCGCCAAAACCAAGACTCGGGCGATTCACTTCGTTGCTGCTGGCAATTCCGGCAGACGCCCCTCTGCTGCCGAGGGAGAGCCAACTGCTCCACCTACACCAGAAGCACTGGGAAGGACCTCCGTCGAAGACGCTTGCGGAGCACGCCCCGTTTGCTCGCCCGCTTTTGCTTTCGCTGGCTCAGGTTTCCCAGAATCTTGATCATCTCTTGGTAACTGCCCAGCGCGAGATTCATCATCCAGCCCTGCCGGAAGTGGCATTTCCAGAAGTGCTTCAGTTGCAGGGCTAGTTGCAGCAGACGTGTTCTGCTTCGCAGATGGATTGAATGGCCCACTGGTTAAAGGAGCAGGACTCGTTTTCATGCCGGGAAGAATGCTCGGCCGCAGGAACCGCCCAGTTCGGTATGCATCATACTCAGCACCCTTTGCCCATGGCCCCTCGGCAAGTTGCACGTTGTTGTAGGCCAAAAGCGACCCCGTCTCGCGATGAAAATCCCGGATCGCCAA
>PAUV01000091.1 GCA_002712845.1 Rhodopirellula sp.
TGTCATGCGTTTGTATGACGGCGTTTCGCTGGCGTTTGGACCGACCACCGAGGGAGGTTTTTACTACGACTTCGATCTGCCTGAGAAAATCAGTGAAGACGATTTTCCAAAGATCGAAGCGGAGATGAAACGCATCATCAAGGAGAAGGAGCCGTTTGAGCGTTTTATTCTTGATCGTGAAGAAGCGAGAAAGCTCTGTGATGATCTCGATCAGGATTTGAAAGTCGAGCACATTGATACAGGTCTTTCGGATCAATCCACCGTCAGTTTTTATCGCCAAGGTGAGTTTGTTGACTTGTGTCGAGGCCCGCACATTCCCGATGCAGGCAAAATCAAGGCGATCAAATTGATGACCATTGCGGGGTCGCACTGGAAGGGCGATACATCAGGACGCCAATTGCAGCGTTTATACGGCACTGCATTTTTCGACAAAAAGCAGCTCAAGGCATACCTTGAGCAAATTGAGGAAGCCAAGCGTCGTGATCATCGCGTGCTTGGCAAGCAGCATGGGCTATTTTCGATCAGCCCGGATGTTGGCCAAGGACTTTGCCTGTGGTTGCCCAAAGGCGCTCGGGTTCGTGTCGCGCTTGAAGATTTCCTGCGTGGTGAATTATTGTCACGCGGTTATGACCCCGTTTACAGTCCGCACATTGGTCGCGTGGAAATGTACGAGACCAGTGGTCACTTTCCTTATTACCGAGATAGCCAATTCGCTCCCTTGTTTGGAAGCGAGGTGGGCGGCATGCTTGATGCATGGAGTGAGCGTCTGCAAGAGGGAACTCTTGATGCAGATGGTGAAGATAAATTGATGGCTGCGGCGGAGGTGTTTGGTGTCAAGCTTCCTGATTACCGGTCATCAGCATCGGCTGATTCGAAAAGAAAAGTATTGCATGAATGGCAGATGAACCACGAGCGTTATTTGCTCAAGCCGATGAACTGTCCCCATCACTGCCAGATTTTCAAGGCGCAACCTCGGTCTTACCGGCAGTTGCCGTTGCGTTTGTTCGAATTTGGAACCGTTTATCGTCACGAGCAGACTGGCGAACTCAACGGCATGCTTCGGGTACGTGGTTTGACGCAAGATGACGCACACATTTTTTGTACCGCGCAGCAGGTAGAAGAAGAATTTCGAGCAACCATCGAGTTGACCAAGTTTGTCTTGGAGTCAGTTGGCTTGGACGATTACAGCGTCCAGCTTTCCTTACGTGATCCTGATAGTGACAAGTATGTGGGCACGGAGGAAAATTGGGATCATGCCGAAGGGGCGTTGCGCGGAGTTCTGCAGGGCTCAGGTTTGACTTTCAACGAGGAACCTGGTGAAGCAGCGTTTTATGGTCCCAAGGCTGATTTCATGGTGCGGGATTGCATTGGCAGATCCTGGCAGCTCGGGACCGTGCAGTTGGACTACAACTTGCCCGAACGTTTCAAGCTGGAGTACAACGGCAGCGACAACGCAGCTCATCGTCCTGTGATGATTCACCGCGCCCCGTTTGGGTCTCTTGAACGATTCACTGGGATGCTGATCGAGCACTTTGCAGGGGCGTTTCCACTTTGGCTGGCTCCCGAGCAGGTACGAGTTTTGCCGTTGAGTGACAAGTCGCTCGACTACGCAGTGCAAGTCGCCAAGGAACTCGAGGCGGCGGGGCTGAAGGTCACCGTCGACAATAGCGGTGGCAAGGTTCAGGCTAAAATTCGCAACGCCCAGTTGGAGTTGGTGAATTACATGGCGGTGGTTGGCCCGAAAGAGGCAGAGGCCGGGCAGGTTGCCCTGCGTGACCGTATCGATGGCGATTTGGGGTCCATGCCGACAGCGGAGGCGATTGCCAGGCTCAAGCAGGAAATCGCTAGCAGGCAGGTGCGTCAGGTTGTGAAAGGTGATTTTTCCGCCGCAGCTGTGGATTCTGATGCGGTCGGTAACGAGTACTAGGCCCGGCGGCCCGCTGTTGTTGGCTTTTTTGCGTCCATAATAAGGCTTTTCACGGTATTTCTGGCTTTCGATGGCGTTGATGGCCGATTCCGTTGCAAGCGATCCGGTCTTCATCCCGGTGGGTACTTATACTGTTGGAATGCGTTCTCTCAGTGACGCTTTCGTTGCTGAGACTCGGTTTTTCTCTCTAATCTGGTTTGGATGTGATGCGATCATTGATCCCACAGCTCTGCTCATTTGTTGTGTTGTTGTCCGCTGCGTCGATTTTCTTGACACCTCAAGCAGACGCCGCTGGGCTTACAGCGGAGGAAAAGAAAACAGTTCAAAATGTGAACGCCAGCGTCTTGCGGGCGGGCAAAAGCTACGCCGCTGAGGACTTCGATGCATCTGCGGAGTACATCCGAACTGCGGTCAAGCAGATTGAAGACGCAGTCAAAAGCGGTTCACCAAAGGTTTATGACGAGTTATTGCCTGCGATGAAGCGGATCGAGAAGGCTCGAACTCTGCTTGACTTGGAGGGAGTCACGCTTCCCACCTTCACGCGGCCTAAGCGTCCTGAGGATGCCCCTGCGAAGCCGGAGCCGGGAACGCGTCCCACCCCGGGCAAACCCCAACCAGCGGCCGCTGACGGACTCAGTTTTACGAAAGCGGTCGCTCCGATTCTGTCGGCACGTTGTGGACGATGTCACGCAGCTGACAGCAAAGGTGGGTTCAGCTTGGCGACCTACGCTGCACTCATGAAAGGCCCGCCCGAAGGCGTTGTGATCTTCGCGGGCGATACCGTCGGAAGCCGCTTGATTGAGACCATTGAGACAGGGGATATGCCGCGAGGTGGTGGCAAAGTGACACCTGCCGAATTGAAAATACTGAAAGATTGGATTTTGGCTGGCGCAAAGTTTGATGGAACTGATCCCGCCGCTCCGATCGCAGCAGGCGCTACCGCCGACGAGCCACCACGGCCGAGACTCAAAGCAATGAAGGCCACTGGTAAGGAAACGGTGAGCTTTGCAGCCGATGTGGCTCCTCTGTTGGTTGAGAGCTGCAAGGGATGTCATATCAACGCTATGCGAGCCAGCGGTGGTCTGAACATGGATACCTTCGCCCAACTGCTGCGTGGTGGGGATAGTGGCGATATCGTCATTCCCGGTAATGGGGAAGAAAGTCTGTTGGTCAAGAAGCTTCGTGGAAGTATGGGTTTGAAAATGCCTGCTGGTGGGCGACCAGCCTTCTCTGATGATTCGATCAAACTCATTTCTACTTGGATTGATGAGGGGGCGACGCTGGATGGTGCCTCGGACAATCAGCCATTGCAGGTGATGAGTCAATTGGCATGGGCTGCGGCTGCGACACCTCAGGAGTTGAGTGATCGACGCGCCAAGCTCGCTGGCGAGAATATCAAGCTTGTGGTCCCCAGTGGGGCTGGCCTGACCATTGAAACAACGGACCACTTTTATGTTGTCGGTTCCGCTGCCCCCGATACGATCAAACTGGTTGCTGAACTGGCTGAAGACCAAATGAAAGCAGTGAAATCGGTTGTGTCAGCAGATGCCGGGCAGGCATTCTTCAAGGGAAGAGCCACCATTTTTGTGATGCCCAAAAGGTACGACTACAGCGAATTCGCAAAGATGGTTGAAGGACGGGGGATTCCCAACGGGTGGAGCAGTCACTGGAAGTATGACGGCATCGATGGCTACGTTTCATTGGTCGCAACCGACCGTGATGAAGAGGACGAAATCGAAGCACGGCTGACTTCGCCGTTGGTGAGTTTGGCGGTCGCCACGCGGGGGGGAGATGTACCACGTTGGCTCGCCGAGGGAACAGGCAAGGTAATCGCGAAGCGACACGGAAATACAGAGAAAGCACCGCGTGGGCGGACACCGAAAACAACGGTCAATCGTGACCTTGTCGAGGCGTTGGCAGCGATGGGCAATTCGAAACAGTTCCTGGATGGCAAACTGACGCCAGAGCAGTCTGATCTGATCGCCACCGATCTGATGTCTGCGATGCTGGATCGGGCTCAAAAAAAGGGCTTTGATGGCCTGATGAGAAATATGAGCCGAGGTCTACCCTTCGAAAAGGCATTCATTCAGTCGTTCGAAGCCACGCCACAGCAATTCGTTGATGCTTGGAAACGCTGGCGTACCGGCAGTTGAGCGGAGCACGCTTCTTTCGCCAGGGAGCTGATCTGCCATCCGAGGGCTAGATGCGCCTAACTGTGATACCCATGTCCGCGAGGCCAACAGTGTTTCGGGGATGATCTTGTCGCGTCCATTTCCGTGTGAGCCATTTCGATGCCAGAGTGGTCAGGAGACGGTAAGCAGTTTCATTCGTTTTTAGCGATGGAACCCTCGTTCTGTGGGGAGCGTATGAGGCAATTCTGTGCCACTGGGCAACGAATTGAGGGTGCGCCCCGGTGACATGCCATCGTGTTGGCGTTCTGATGGTGTTTCCAGCAACTGAATCCAATTGCCGAGTCCGTTGGTAAGAGGTTCTGGGCGCGGAGATGCGTTTCCTTTCCCAATATCCCCCAAGATACGTCTAAGCCAGGTGAGATAATGATTGTTGTGATGGAGCCCAAAGCGACAGATGCGGAGGTCGAGGCGACCGTTCAGCGGGTGGAAAGCATGGGGTTAAAGGCGAATGTGATTGTGGGGACAGAACGCACTGTCGTGGCTGCCATTGGCGACAAGCGAGAGCATTTCAAGGAGTCAATTGAAAGCAGTTCTGGTGTCTCTGCAGTCGTACCGATCGCCGCTCCCTACAAAATGGCGAGCCGCGAAGTTCAGCAGCATGCCAGCCAGATTCGTATCTTGGATTTTGTTGCAGGTGCTGGTGAAGTCGGGATGATTGCGGGGCCGTGCAGCGTCGAGAATGAAGAGCAGATCCTGTCGACAGCCCGGGCCGTCAAGGCAGCAGGAGCGACTGGTTTGCGCGGGGGTGCGTTCAAGCCGCGAACCAGCCCGTACAGTTTTCAGGGATTGAAAGAAGATGGCTTGAAAATGCTGGCAGCGGCCAGGGATGAAACAAACCTCGCTGTCTTTACTGAAGTGATGGGCACGGACGACGTGGAATTGGTCGCTCGTTATGCCGACGTCCTGCAGGTGGGGGCCCGGAATATGCAGAATTATCGACTACTTGAGGCGGTGGGGGCTGCTGGTAAGCCAGTGCTGCTCAAGCGTGGTGCCTCAGCTACGATGGACGAGTTTCTGTTGGCTGCTGAATATATTCTTAATGAGGGCAATGATCAGGTCATGCTCTGTGAACGCGGGATTCGAACCTTCGAAGGTCATACTCGTTTCACCCTGCCCCTGGCGAGTGTTTCGTACCTCCATCGTAAGACGCATTTGCCTGTGATCATCGACCCCAGTCATGGTACAGGTCATGCATACATGGTGCCCGACATGGCTGTAGCCGCCGCCGCCGCTGGTGCCGATGGATTGATTGTCGAAGTTCATCCTGATCCCAGTACGGCGTTGAGCGATGGCTATCAGTCGCTGACTTTTGACGAGTTTGAAAAGACCATGACGCGTTGCAATGCCGTTGTGGATGCCTTGCGTGCTGCGAACGCCTGAGAGCGAAGGGATTGAATGTCATGAATGCACAAGACAAAACGCTGGATCAGTACCAGCAGTTTATGAAGATCAACGCTGCCGCACACCTGTTTCGCAGCGCCCGTGAACTCGGGCTGCTGACGGAGCTTCGCGAGGGACAGCGGACGCTGACGCAGTTATGCGAAAAACTGTCGCTCAAGCGAGGTGCCACGAAATTGGTGCTCGATGCGTTGGTTGCCAGCAGCATCATTGAAAAGTACGAAGAAGACTACGCTTTGTCGCGGGTAGCTCACTTGTTGTGTCAATATGACCAAGATCTGGGAGATGCGACGTGGAATCACTTGGTAGATCATGTGCGGGAGGCAGGCGAGTCGGATGCAGATGAGACGACTACTGATGATCAGGCTTATCTGAATTCTTTGGCGGCCACGCAGTGGGTGCACACGCCGGCAGCGATGCAGGCAGCTGAAATGCTGGATCTGGGCGGTGAGGACGGGATCTCGGGGCTGAAAATCCTCGATCTTGGTTGTGGCTCGGCGGTCTGGAGTGCTGCGATGGCGCACCGCGATCAGGAAGCCACGGTGATAGCTGTGGATCAGGCAGCGGCACTCAAAGCCGCTCAAAGCACCGCTGATTCGATCGGTTTAGGGGATCGCTTCCGAGCAATTGAGGCGGATCCAGTCGAGGCAGATCTGGATGACGCGGAGTTCGATCTCGTTTTGGTAGCTCAGCGATTGGGTTGCTTGGGGCCAAACGACGGACAGAAACTGCTGTCCAAAGCGATCAAAGCACTCAAATTCGGGGGGAAACTGGTTGTGATTGATCTGTTTCGGGGACCGGCAAAGCCCGATATGAGTGAATGTGTCGAGGCATTGAAGCTGGAATTAGGAACCCAACACGGCAGCATGAGAACTCTGGAGGCGATTCAGACGGAGCTTGCGGAGCAAGGGCTGGAGAATGCTCAGGTCACATTCATGCCCGATAGTCGGGTAAATATGGGAATGGCGGTAGCAAGTCGACCGTCAGAGCAGTCCTGACCGTTGCCGATTTAAGTTTTCACAGGAGAATTTGCTCGGTTTCGAAAAAAGCATGGTTGGACGCGTTGACGGAATCGACCTGCGGAACCTACGATACGCAGCTTAAATTCAACCTTTTGGAACTAGACCCGGAAGAATACAGCGATGGCTGTCCCTAAACGAAAACACTCTAACAGCCGAACTGGTAAACGACGCTCGCACGATCGTGTGAAAAAGCGTCAGGTCAGCTACTGCCCTCAGTGCAGCTACGCGGTACCGACCCACACGATCTGCCCTAAGTGCGGGTACTATCAGGGACGTATTGTCGTCAAGCACGAAGACAGCTAACCGGCGCCGTTCAGCAATGAAATCTGTCGGCATCCTCTTCCCCGGACAAGGAGCGCAGGCGATCGGCATGGGCCGATGGCTTCGTGACACGTATCCGGTGGCAAAAAGCTTATTCGATCACGCCTCTGAAGTATTAGGCTACGATCTCGCTGAGTTGTGCGCTGAGGGACCGGAATCACGGCTCAATGAAACTGCCCACAGCCAGCCAGCCTTGTTCGTTGTCGGATTTGCGGCGGCGACCGTGATGCGCGAGCAGGTCCCCGAGCGAATCGCGGCAGTGAAAGCTGCTGCCGGATTGAGTCTTGGCGAGTACACGGCGGTTTGCTTCGCTGGAGGGCTGGAATTCTCGGACGGACTGAAGCTCGTGCAGCGACGCGGTCAGGCAATGCAGGCTGCCGCGGATGCCGTTCAAAGCGGCATGGCCAGTGTGCTGGGCTTGGACTTGGATGCCGTTAAGCAGGTTTGCGACGAATCTCGGCGCGACGGCGAGGTACTGCAACCTGCCAACTTGCTCTGTCCGGGGAATATCGCGGTTTCCGGGCATCTCACTGCAATCGAACGTCTTGTCCCAGCGGCAGAAGCTGCGGGGGCGATGAGAGTGATCCCGCTGAGCGTTGCGGGTGCCTTCCACACATCTTTAATGCAGCCTGCGGTCGACGCATTGCGGGCAGCATTGGAAGAGATTCCGATACAAGAAACACAAATCCCCGTCTACAGCAATGTAGACGCCAAGCCTCACCAATCTGCCAGCGAAATTCGTGATCTGCTCAGCCGCCAAGTCGTCGGGTCTGTGCGTTGGGAAGATTCGGTGCGACAGATGCTTGAGGATGGGATCGACGGTTTCGAAGAGGTTGGTACCGGTCGCGTCCTGCGAGGTACTCTCAAACGCATCAACCGAAAGCTGCCATCGGATGGTTTCGGGGATGGTTGACCCCGGCTGACTCCGAACTGCCATTTCAATACTCTCTTTCTCTCGCCTGCCGCAGCGACGTTTTGCGTCAGTGCGAGCCATCGAATTCCCTCTACATCGCGGAACAAGTCATGGAACTTTCTCTCACCACGGACCTGAAAGATCAGGTTGCCGTCGTCACAGGAGCCTCACAGGGGCTCGGAAAAGCAGTTGCGATCGCCTTGGGTATGAATGGGGCTACCGTCGTTTGTCTGGCCCGAAACGCCGAGAAGCTCGCTGCGACTGTGTCCGAGATCGAAGCAGCTGGAGGTGTCGCTCAGGCGGTTGCCTGCGATGTCACCGACAGGGCTGCTGCTAAAGCCGCCATTGAGGGTGCCAAAGAAAAACATGGTCGCCTCGACATCCTCATCAATAATGCCGGAATCACCCGCGATAAATTAATGCGGGGGATGTCTGACGAGGAGTGGGATGACGTCATTGCCACAAATTTGACAAGTTGCTTCGTCTGCTGCAGAGCTGCTGCAGGAATCATGCGGCGGAGTAAATACGGCCGAATTATCAACATGGCCAGCATCTCGGGGCTGATCGGTAACCCCGGCCAAGCCAACTATTCCGCGAGTAAAGCGGGGATGATTGGGCTGACCCGAACGCTCAGTAAAGAGCTGATCAGCCGCGGAGTGACCGTCAATGCAGTCGCTCCTGGCTTCATTGCCAGCGAAATGACTGCAGAATTGGGCGATGTGGTGCTTGAAGAGGTCAAAAAACGCATCCCTGCCAAGCGTGTTGGAACGCCAGAAGATGTGGCTGCTGCGGTTCTGTTTCTCGCATCCAAAAATGCTGGTTACGTATCTGGGCAGACTCTGGTCGTCGATGGCGGCATGATCGGGTAGACTCTGGGAACGAATTGTCAAAACGGATGGAGTATCTTGCCGTCTGTGTATTGACGCCTTTTGCTTGTTTCACCTATCCTTTTCCGCGACTGCGATTAAGTGCAACAGGCTCTACCCTTGAGATTGGGGAGCGGAGTTATTTGCACCGCTTGCCTACAATTCTACAAAACAAACATTTTCAGCTTGCTGACATCCCCTAGAGACTGCTCATGGCTACCGTTGAAGAACGCGTGATCGACATCGTGTCCGAACAACTCGGTGTTGATAAAGAAAAGATCACCCGCGAGACATCCTTTGTCACTGACTTGGGTGCGGACTCGCTCGATACCGTCGAATTGGTAATGGAACTCGAAGAAGAGTTNGATATCAACATTCCCGATGACGAGGCCGAGAANATCCAGAAAGTNGGCCAAGCGATTGATTTCATCGAAAAGGCCAAAGGCGATGAAGACGCNTGATTGTGTTTNCCGCGTGGTAANTCACAACTGGTCTAATCGAATCTGCCGCCCCTAAATCCGAGTGCCCCCCGCGGCTTTGTGTTTCGCGGGCGGCATTTGTTTTGTTTGCTGCCCGGTGCAATTTTGGGCAGGTCCCCTCACTCCTAGCATGGAACATTCGTCCAAGGCATCCGAATGCAACAAGAATCGCAGCGCCGCATTGTGGTCACAGGCGTAGGCGTCGTCTCTCCGTTGGCAGTCGAAGTCGACACGTTTTGGAGTCGTCTAACGACGGGCGAGAGTGGCGTTCATCAGCTAACAACAGTCGATACCAGTAAGTACAAAGTTCATATCGGTGGCGACATCCCGGACTTTGACCCCACGCAGTGGATTGAAAAACGTGAAGTCAAACGCCTCGATCGTTTCACGCAGTTCGCTGTGCATGCAGGTGGACAGGCCATTCAGGATTCCGGACTGGATTTTGACAAGGTTGATCGGTCCAAGTGTGGAGTGATTCTTGGTTCGGGCATCGGGGGTTTGGGCGAGATTGAAGTTCAGATCCAAAAAATGCTGAGCAAAGGCCCGGATCGCGTAAGTCCGTTCACCGTGCCGAAAATGATGCTCAATGCTGCGGGAGGCAATCTCTCAATCACGTATGGTCTGAAAGGTCCGAACTATGCCGTGGCTACGGCGTGTGCGAGTGCGACCAACGCCATGGGCGATGCCCTGCGGAGCGTCCGGCTGGGGGAAACCGACGTTGTCATCACGGGAGGTACCGAAGCAGCAATCACCCACATGGGCTTGGCTGCGTTCCAAAACATGAAGGCACTGTCGACACGTAACCACGATCCTGCGGCGGCGAGTCGGCCATTTGATGCTGATCGGGATGGATTTGTGCTCGGTGAAGGTGCCGGTTTGCTGGTTTTTGAAGAGTTAGAACACGCGAAGGCTCGCAACGCACGCATCTATGCTGAAGTTCTCGGTTACGGAACGACAAGCGATGCTGGTCATATCACCGCGCCTGACCCAGAAGGTAAAGGCGCTGCTGCCGCGATGCGGGCCGCAATCTCTGACGCTGGCGTGGCGTTCGAGAGCGTCGACTACATCAATGCACACGGTACAAGCACTCCTCTTGGTGATAAGGCTGAGACACAGGCGATCAAAGCTGTATTTGGAGATCATGCTCACAAGATGAAGCTCAGTAGCACCAAGGGCGCACTGGGGCATTCACTGGGGGCAAGCGGCGGAATTGAAGCAGTGATTTCTTGCAAGACGATCCAGGAATCCCTGATCGCACCCACCATCAATTACTCCACCCCAGATCCAGAGTGCGATCTTGATTACACACCTAATCAGGCTGCCAAGTGCGAAGTAAATGTCGCCATGAGTAATAGCTTTGGCTTTGGTGGTCATAACGCCTGCATTGTGTTTCGCAAGTATTCCTGAGACATTCCTCGGTCCTCAGCGGTCACTCACTGACGTTGGGCAATGGCTGATTTGTGAGGTTTCGCAAGACTGCACGCGGCTGTTGTGTCCCATTCGCCCGAGCTTCTGATTCGATTCGTTGCCTCTGCGATTCCGCACCTCGACTGGTTCAGATCCTCGTTCAACACTCGGCGTATAAGCATGGCCCAGCCACTTCTCGATCGGTCCGAGTACGTCGAACAGGCATACCTCTATCAGGTTCTACGCGAACGTGTTGATATTGAAATGCCNATGCAGGAATTGTTGGANCAGATTCGGTATGAATTGCTGACAACAACCAATCTNCCACTCGCAATCGACTATCTGCTCACGGAACTCAAGCATTCNGGACAGATGGCACCTGCNATGAAAAAGTTGGCTCATTACTTCACCCCGTTTCANACCTATCTGGTCGAGGAGGCGGAAAANGAGTCNGGGCGGTTCACGATGGGAACTGCTCTGCAGGTGCTTGGGGGCGAAGCCAAGTATCGCACTACGGACCACAATGAAGCAGGCTTATTCTTTTATCATTTCGAAGTCCTGTGTAGAAATCGTCTCAATTACGATCGAGGGCTGACTGCTATCAGTAACGATCCTACGTTCGATAGAAAGTGGGCTCAGTGGATTCTGATGCTGAGGGCGCAAGTTGGCTTGGTCGATATCGCTGATCTGCTGTTCTTGGCCAGTGATGAGTATCGCGTGAAAATGCAGGAAGCGGGGCAGTCGACCGAAGGAAAAGGACCATTCCTTTTTGGACGCAAAGAAGGACGGATCGCTCTGGGGAATCGTCGAAGAGAGCCACTGTTCCTCTTCGCCGCGATGCAACGGCATCTGGGCTACCCAACGGTGCCGCGTCCGAAGCCCGCTGATGAGAACAAGGATGTCATTCCCCAACTGATGCGAAGAATGGAGCGTCTGGAGTCACGCATCAAATTGATGGAAGAGGAACGTCGAGCAGGGATTGATATCACCAAGTTCTATGCTGAACGGGATGGACGTGATTCTTCGGGTTCGGATGATGGACGGTGATGGTGCGCAGGATGTTTGGCCGTAGACGCAGTGCTGTTTGCAAGTTTTCTTCGATCAAGTGAGCGGGGGTGTTGCATGTCTAAAAAAAATGCCATTGGGGCTATCGCCCCAATGGCATGAAAAGATGAGTGATTGAGTCTGCTGACTCAGTTCGGTGCCTTAGGCACTTTTCGTGGTTGGCATCTTGAACAGATCACTTGAGCCCGCGACAACGTTCTCGTCGATCGTGAAGACAGTTCCGTCTTCCTGTTCAGGCAGGTCGTACATGATGTCCAGCATCACGTCTTCCAGAATTCCCCGCAATCCGCGTGCACCAACACCTTTGGCAAGTGCTTGTTGAGCCACATAGTGCAGGGCACCGTCAGTGAATTCAACATCGCAGTTCTCCATTTTGAAGAGAGCTTGGTACTGGCGAGTCAGAGCATTCTTGGGCTCTTTCATGACTCTTACCAAACCTTCCTCGTTCAGAGGCTGCAGGTAGCTGACGACTGGCAGGCGGCCGACCAGCTCAGGAATCAACCCGAATTGCAGAATGTCCTCGGTTTGGACCTGTGTCAGCAGTTCGGCTTCAGACTGCTCATTACGAACACTATCACCTGCGAAACCTAGCGTCTTGTGACCGAGGCGTTTGCGGATGATATCTTCGATGCCGACGAAGGTTCCGCCGACAATGAACAGAATGTTGCTCGTGTCGAGCTGAATGTACTGTTGCTCTGGATGCTTGCGTCCGCCTTGAGGGGGAACGTTTGCAACGGTGCCTTCGAGCATTTTCAGCAGGCTCTGTTGCACACCTTCGCCAGAAACGTCACGAGTAATGGAAACATTCGCACTTGTCTTGCCAATCTTATCCACTTCGTCGATGTAGAGGATGCCCCGCTGAGCCGCATCGACATCGAAGTCTGCAGCGTGAAGCAGCTTCAAGAGAAGATTTTCTACATCTTCACCGACGTAACCTGCTTCGGTCAGGGTGGTTGCGTCCCCAATTGCGAATGGCACATTCAACATTCGTGCGAGCGATCTTGCGAGGAGCGTTTTTCCGCTTCCCGTAGGTCCAGCAAGCAGAATGTTGCTCTTCTCGATCTCGACCTCTGAATCGCCTTCCCATTCACTGGTCAGACGCTTGTAGTGATTATGCACAGACACAGCGAGTACGCGTTTCGCTGCAGTTTGCCCGATAACGTATTCGTCCAGATGCTCCACGATTGATCTTGGAGAAGGAATCTCGTTGAACAGCGACTTTGTCGGTCCGCGACGCCGCTCTTCCTGGTCGAGGATCGATTGGCAGAGCTCGATACATTCACTGCAAATGTAAACATCGCCGGGACCTTCGACGAGTGGTCCCACGTCGCGGTAGCTCTTTCTGCAAAAAGAACAGAAGGCGTTCTTCTTGGTTGAAGAAGTTCCGCGGCGAGAGGTTGGGTTATCTTTAGTGGGCATACACGACTCCTAATGTGCGACCGGTTCCATCACGATGCTGTCCAGTCGAGTACCTATTTCCTGAGCTCTCGCTCGGTACTCATTCTGTCACGCAATCACAATGTCCGCTTCAACGGTTTCGGGCCACAGCTCGAATGCTTTCCCGGTCAGTTCCAAATAATGGAAACTAGCTGAGATGGGTCATCCGTATCCTCGAAAGCTCGAGCCTGATGTGGTTTGGGTTCAAAAACGATTTATAGTTTCCGAATGCATGCCCAGCATGGAATTGGGAGGGCAGACAGGCGGAGGGGTTGTCCTTCTAACGTTCAACTAGAAACGAGTCACAGTAATGAATCAGCCAAACGGCTCGGACGCGACCGGTGACGGCTCATGCTGTTGCGACAGGTCGTAACGATGATTCGTCGGGAAGGGATTACGTACAATTATTAGGCAAACGCTAGGTACTGGTTGAGTGATTCCCTGTCGGGAATCCCTCCAATGAACTCGCCTCAGCCGAAAGCTGATGGCTTCTCGATTGTATTGTTCGGAATTCCTCGTCGCTGATGTCACCTTTGGCATGCATTTCTTCCAAGTTTGCGATGCCCTCGGGAGGGTCTTCCCGGTCTTCAGCCGCGTAGTCCCGAAAGATTGACACGAGGTAAACACCAATCACAAGCAGGACACATAAGATCAGCAGGGCAAACCCAGCCTGATAAACACTTGTCGTCAAAAAATCTGTTACGACCGTCACTTGAATACCTTATTTTCGCGACCCACACAGTCAGCATTGTCGTTGGGGTGGGGCACATTGCACGCACCCAACTCAATCGGGCCAACCTACGGGTTCCTTTGTCTTTTCTCTGTTATTGCTGCAGTCGTGAAAGTCTGGCGACCGCTGAGTATTTCTCGGTCGCTGCTGCGAGCGTGGGCGATCTACTTTGTTAATCTCGGATTGCATTGTCTCGGCGTTGCGGGGGGGCTTTGGGACACGCGTTCTGTATCCCCCCCTTTCAATCCCCCGTCTCAGTTTCGAGATTCACCTGTCTCCAATGCCGTATTTCCCAGTCGCAGGTTCCAGTTCATTCTACGGTGCTCATTTCATTGTGCTCATTTCATTGTGCTCATTTCATTGTGCTCATTTCCGCGATGGCAGCTTGATATCGGGCGAGACCTGCTGGGCTCACACTGCTTCTCAGCAAAGATCACTCAACCACTATTCACCTCTTTGCTGCACCCGAATGATAGGAGTGTCCAGTGGGTCTGGTCCAGCATTTTCACCGTTTCTTGTCACGTTTTTTCTGTTTCACGCACAAATAGCGTGTTTCACGTTGTGGCCTGTGTCATTGCCTCGAGAAAGCCCGCGGTCAGTAGAACCGCTCACCGTAGAGAGATCGCTTTCGGGGAATCGACACTGCCTCACATGGAGGGTATCTGAGGACTAGCGGAAGGGACTAGCGGAAGGGACTAGCGGAAGGGACTAGCGGAAGGGACTAGCG
>PAUV01000014.1 GCA_002712845.1 Rhodopirellula sp.
GTGCCAATGCTGTTCTGGTACATGCCGGTGATGATGGTGGAACGGCACGGTGCACAAACGCCAGCAGCGGTGAAAGCGTTCGAGTAACGGACACCCTCAGCAGCCATCAGGTCCAGATTGGGAGTGATTGCGTGAGGATCCCCGTAGCATCCCAAATGCGCGCTAATGTCCTCGCAGGAAATCCACAGAATGTTGGGGCGTGTTGGTGTCGAATCAGATTCAACTGCTAGCACGGGGCTTGCTTGGAATACGGGGCTTACCTGAAAAATGGCTGCCAGAAGCACTGTCACTAGTGGTAAGCAATGCACTAAGTGGTTTGTCTGGGCTGATCGAATGAAGGTTCGCATGTTGCAGCGTTCGCCGAAGTGGTGTTTTGGAAACTTGGAGATTTGGAACTGGGGAATTGGCATTGCGTGAATATGCAGTGCGGTAATGGATGAGTAACAATGCCAAGGGCTGCAAAGTCACATCAAATCATTCGGTCATGACGTGGGTTTTGCGGTACCAACAAAAGTGATTGGATGGTCCGTAAGGTCTGCTTAGGAGTACAGCTGTTTTCATACAGCAGGATGAACCACCAGATGATAATTCGTGATCGCTGCTGCCAGTATAACAGCAGGTTGCCGCGTTGTTCCCGCACNGTGAAGCTTCTGGGCAGAAATGTTGATGNGTGANTCCTTGTGTCTGTTGGCAATGTGCAAACCAAAAGTAGGGTGACCCATGTCAGNGTTTCAAGTATAAAATGNNGCAANGCCAGTTTCGCTGTNTGGCACACCGTTGTGTCTCGAGNATCTGTTTCGTCAGTGAATCGTTCGGCCCGTCAACCTTGGATAGATCGGTTTAGCATCATGCGTTTCTGGATTCCCTTGCTTTTGTTGTTNCTTGTCTGGGCTGNACCCTNTTCGGGCCAAGTGATTGTGGCTCACCGTGGTGCTTCTTTTGACGCACCNGAAAACACGCTNGCTGCTTTNGACCTTGCTTGGTCACAAGGNAGTGATGGGGTGGANGGCGACTTTTATTTGACTCGTGACGAACAGATCGTTTGTATTCATGACGGTGGCACAAAACGGACCACCGGTGTTGCGAAATCGGTAGAGGGTTCGACGTTGGCGGAGCTTCGCCAATTGGAGTACGGGGCCTGGAAAGGTAAAAAATGGAAAGGTGAGAAAATCCCAACCTTCAAGGAGGTGTTCGAGTCGGTTCCTGGGGGCGGCCTATTTGTGATCGAGTTGAAATCAAAGGTGAANATCGTCCCTTTTCTGGCAACGCAACTGAAAAGTCTGGATAAAGGAAAAATTAGACTATTGATAATCAGTTTTGACAAAGCAACCGTGGCTGCCTGTCACGAGCAGATGCCTGAGGTTCGTGCCCATTGGTTGACTAGCTTTAAGAAGGACAAGAAAAACGGAAGGTATCAACCCTCTGCTGAGGCGATTGCCAAGGTGGTCAATGAAAGCGGAGCTGCGGGAGTCGGAATGAAGGGCAATCGACAGGTGATTGATGAANTGTTTATCAAGCAACTCAAAGAATTNGGTTGCAANGAATTCCATGTTTGGACGATTGATCAACTCAAAGATGCCGCGTACTTCAAGGATCTTGGTGCCTTTGGAATCACAACCAATAAACCTGCTTTGATTGGGACGATTCGTAGTCAAGGCAATTAGTGATCAGAAGGTGTGACTTGTTAAGGGTGTCCGATGGGCAGTTTGTTTTGCAAAGGGGGCGGTTCGCTTTGTAAAGCGATTACGGATTCGCCTTTGCACCGGTATCGCCGTTTGATCCGTCACCCGCGTTCGCACCAACAATAGAGGCGATTTTTCCTGCCAGTCGGTTGATGCTGCCTTTGCCGTCAGGATGCAGGCGGTTGCTGAGGAATAGAAANACGCGATCGCTGTCAGGATCAATCCACATNACNGTTCCTGTGAATCCGCCGTGACCGAAAGCAGAATCGGAAAGTTTGTCGCCGCGATTGCTGGAGTAAGGAGAGCGATGGTCCCAGCCATAGGTTCTTGTACCTATGGTCTTGGAGTCTCGCTGCACATCGCGTGGGCGAGTCATCGTTTTGAAGGTGGCTTGAGAGAGAGGAATGGATTTTTCACCTCTTGCAATACGCAGCAACTGTTGGCCGTATCGTGTCAGATCATCAGCCGTGGAAAACAGCCCTGCATGACCAGCAACTCCTTGCAGGAGGTGAGCACGTGGGTCGTGGACTTCGCCTTTGAGCCATTGACCGTTTCGTTGCTCAGTTGCAGCGGCGCGTTTTTTGAGATCAGCCGATGGGTTGAAGGTCGTTTCCGTCATTCCAAGGGGCGTAAATACGTTCTGCTGGGCATATTGGTCCAAACGTTGTTTGCTGACACGCTCAACAAGCTTGCCCAGAACAATGAATCCGACATCGGTGTAGGCAAACTTTTTACCTCGCTCTGCAATGGGTTTCAGGTCGCAGATTTTGTCCCANGANACCTCGACTCCGTCACGGTAATCACGCAATGANTTGTCGGGGATCAGGCCNCCCACGTGAAGGAGCAGGTCCGAGATGGTTATTTTATCTTTCCCATGCTTTCCAAACTCAGGTAGGTAATCNGCGACTTTTTGGTGTGGAGAAAGCAAGCCGTCGCCGATCAGTTGCATCACCGATGTGGCGGTCGCGACTGGTTTGGTCAACGATGCGAGGTCAAACACGGTATCCATCGTCATTGGTTCAGCGGTCGGTTCGACCTGGCGTTGCCCAAAAGCACGTCGGTACAGAACGCGGTTCCGGTCAGCAATCACTACCACAGCACCCGGCATTTGCCCGTCTTGAATCCCTTGTCTGACAATGGACTCAATGGCATCAAAACTTGGCTGCTCTGCCGACGGAGTTTGATCATCTGGTTGCACAGGAGGAGCAGCGAGAGATGAAGCAGTGATGCAAGCATGCGAGAGAAACATGGTCACAAGAAAGCGTGTGAGTGCTGTGTGATTCATAATTAAGCTTTGCATTGTGCAACCGTCATGTTGAGTCAGGTGGCNGTGAGTTCAGTCGGGGAGTGCAGAGAATGTNAGGGATCGGTGATCCTTCAAGATAAGGGATCAGCGATCGTGGCGTGAGGTTGAGNGTAGATTTNTATCACTCGATATCGCGGGTTGGGAAAACTCGATAGGGGCACCACTGCCCTCGCTTGAGGCGNAGGATTGCACGTAGTTGCCCGTCNTGGGTCATTGCCGCAACTTCTGTGGTGTCTTGATCTGTGATTTCTTGATNTNTGGTTGGAGTTGCCTCGGTTGANTTTNCGGNGCTGGGCTTTATTTCGTCTAAACATAGACCGTGGCCCAAACGTGTTGCATCTTCGTCAGCNACCTTAACCCNGGGCAGGTGTTGTATGGCGAGGGATGCNGGCAAAAAGTGGGGTTCAAGCTCATCGTNTTTGAGTGCGCCGATGGACACTGANTTNTTCAGCAGAAACGGGCCGACCCCAATTCTTGACAGGAACGACATGACAGCGGTGGAACCGACATTGACGGCCAGATCGATCCCCAGTGTGCGAATGTAAGTGCCTGAACCACAGACGATGTTGAGGTCCACCTCGGGGAATTCATACCGAGTGATTTCCAAAGCATCGATTTGAACTTTTCTGGATGGCATTTCAAATTCTTCACCAGCCCGAATGCGTCGATAGGCTCGCTGNCCATCGACCCAGATGGCAGAGTGTGCCGGTGGAATTTGCTCGATCTCACCAGTCAGTTTTTTGGCAGCCCCATCCAGTTGGTCANNAGAGGGGATGGGCAGGTCCGGAAATTCAGAAATCTCACCCTCCAGGTCTCCTGAAACGCTCGACGAGCCGACCCGGAAGGTTGCTTGATAATGTTTGGGTTGCTGTTGAACGTAGGGCACCAGGCGTACAGCCGGACCCACNCCCAAGACTAGCACTCCCTCTGCCAGAGGGTCGAGGGTACCCGCGTGCCCTACCTTGGTTTTGCGTGGAAGACGCCGCTGCACAACATTCACGACATCGCGAGAGGTCATTCCAGGGGGTTTGTTGCAGCAGAGGAATCCATAGGGTGTCACGGTGAGATCAATCCGGTGGGGGTGTCAGGGTGGGCATGACGGGGTGGTGTTATGCCAATGATATTTTCGATAGCTTTACACGGGATCGAAAGAGACACAATCATGCTCTGCTTTGACACTGACCGCTTAAGTTTTAAAATCTCTAAGCGANTGGNGTTAGAACAGCCAAGCTGGCAGTGGGATTTGACCTGAGTTTCTCCACTGAGTGTTGCGAATNACAACTCGGAAGCGAGCGGAATTGATGGAAAACAATGAACGCCTCGTTCTGGAAGGTGAGCGGTTCAACGTTTACCAGATGGAATTGAATGGCAGTGATGGCAAGACTTATCATCGAGAAGTGATTCGTCACCCAGGCGCGGTGGTCCTGCTGCCGCTAGTCGATCCTGATACCGTTGTCCTGATTNGGAATCATCGCGCCACTGTCGGCGAGACCTTGCTGGAGTTGCCTGCGGGAACCCGTGAGCCTGATGAATCACCCAAGCAGACCGCCGCACGCGAATTGATCGANGAGACNGGATATCGTGCTGGGAATCTTGTCGACATGTGCGAGTTCTATTCTGCGCCAGGGATCAGCGATGAATTAATGCATCTCTTTATGGCGACTGATTTGACCGCCGGGGAACACGCACGCGAAGCTGTTGAGCAGATCGAGAATCAGTTGGTGCACCGCAATGAGATCCACCAATTGATTGCTGATGGTGGCATTCGAGATGCTAAAACGTTGGTGGGCCTGTATGCCTTCCTCTTCTCAGACCGCTTGAATGTCAAATGATTGAACGCCAATCTCTATTTGCCGACAGACNTTTAATTGATTTGTACTGAATCACGATGAATGAATCACTTCTTCGCCGTTGTATTGTTGAGTTCNTGAGCACGTTTTGCCTGGTATTGCTGGGTTGTGGTGCNATGGCTGTTGAAGCGCGGACGCAGGCGTTGACCCATGTCGGGGTCGCCATTGCGTGGGGGCTGGTTGTGATGATCATGATTTATGCCGTTGGCGGTATCAGTGGGGCGCATATGAATCCAGCCGTGACCATTGGCTTTGCGACTCTCGGACGCCTGCCCGTGAAAGATGCGTTGGGGTACGTACCATCGCAATGCCTGGGGGCGTTGGCTGGTGCGATCGCCATTCGGGCGACTTTAGGAGTTGATCAATCCATGTTGGGCAGCACGAATGTTCAGTTGGATCTGGGACTGACTGCCGGACTAATCATCGAGTTTGGTTTGACGTTCATCCTGATGTTCGTCGTGATCGGAGTCTCCACTGGTGCCAAGGAAGAAACCATCACTGCTGCCTTGGCTGTCGGGTCGACCATTGCCCTGGCCGCAATGGTAGCTGGGCCGTTGACCAAAGCCTCAATGAATCCAGCCCGTAGTCTCGGGCCTGCGGTGATCGCTGGCGATGTCAGCGAGTTGTGGCTGTACTGCATCGGACCGATCGCCGGCGCTATCGCTGGGGGCTTTACAGCACAGGCGTTGCACGCTGGGCGAAACCAAACGATTGATGACACCTGATTTGATTCGGCTCAGGCCAGCCACCCTCACTTCACCAGTCGCCAGCAGCGGTGAATTCTTCGGTTTCGATAATCTTCGGGAACGGTCTGCTTGGAAATCTCGTGAATCTCTTTTAGTGGCAATGCCGTTTCATCAAATTTGAAACGCCGGAAATTTGTTGAGAAATAGATCACTCCGCCAGACTTCACCAACGGTAGCAGTTCACCGATCAATGGGATCGCATCCTTCTGCACGTTCCAGTCGTTCTCTGTCCGTTTGCTGTTGGAAAACGTGGGGGGGTCCAACACGACGAGATCGTAGGTTTCGACTTGTGGCTCTTCACGGATAAATTGAGCGACATCGTTGGCCACAAAGCGGTGTTGATTGCCCTTGAAACCATTGAGCCGCATGTTCTCCCACGCCCAGTCAAGATATGCCTTGGATAGATCGACTGTTGTCGTTTGTTGGGCACCGCCAGCCGCCGCGTAAACGCTGAAAGAACCGGTGTAGGCAAACAGGTTCAAAAAGTTTGTGCCGCTTGCAATGTCCTTGACCATTTGCCGCGTCACCCGATGGTCCAGAAACAATCCTGTGTCGACGTAATCCCTGAGATTGACGAGGAACTTCAGGCCGCCCTCGTGAATCTCCATCCGTTCGTTGGTCTGGGCCACCTTTTGGTGTTGTGTCTTGCCCCGTTGGCGTAAACGACTTTTGAAGTGCACGTGTGTGGGAGGAATATCGAGAGTCGCACCCGCAGTTTGAACCATCAGGTCCAGCCAGTTGGCGTGTTGAGCAGGATCGCGGTCGTGTGGACGTTCGTATTCAGTGATGTGAAGTTGATCTTCGTACCGATCAACGATCAGGGGGATTTCGGGTACATCACGTTCGTAAAGACGAAAACAGGTGATGCCACGTTTTGTTGGCCAACGACGTAAGTGTTTTGCCCGCTTTTTCAGACGTGCTGCAAACAATTCCGCTTGCACATAGGCCTTGTCACCAAGGTGCCCAAAGGCAGCATCCCCTGCAGCGTGAATGTAGGGCTTCGCGGCGGGAGGGCTGTTGTCAGAGTGTGCCTTCTGAGGCACGTCTTGGCTGGTGTTCCCGGTCGCGGGAGATTCATCGACACTGCTGCTCTGTTCGACACTGCTGCTCTGTTCGACACTGCTATCTGTGACACTGCTGTTCTCATCGGCACTGCTGCTATCCTTGCTTCCCGTTTCCGGTTCCGTGTCTTCGGTTGGCCAGATGCTGGCACCACTAGCGGATGATTCTGGCGCTGGCTTCGCTTCAGGCTCTGCTGCCTCGTTTTTCTGTTCAGGACCTTTGCCAACAACCGGCTTGGGGCCTTGGTATTGGAAGTAGGTACACTCAATGCGACCGTTGTATAACTTTCGGCGGCGGTCTGCTTGCCGGCCCATGGTGTGTTCAAACGCAGGGAAGGCAGTGAGGAAGTAGTGCGACCACGTGGGTAACTTTCGCAGCACATTGGGAATGGTCTGATATAAAAACTCAAGGTCATAATCCCGACCAACACGCTGTCCGTAAGGTGGGTTTGTGATCAGGCATCCGAAACGTCTCTTGCTGGTAACCGATTCCATGGGTGCGGCTTGAAAGTGAATGTCGGCGGCGACGCCGGCCCGCTCAGCGTTTTCGCGTGCGGCTCGCAGTACCCTTGGGTCGATATCGCTACCTTGAAGTTTTTCTTCCAGCGGAGCAAGGATGGCGGCATCTGCAGACTCTCTTGCGTCCTGCCATGCTTCTGATGGAAATTCTGTCCACGCTTCACAAGCAAAGTCGCGGTCAAGTCCGGGGGCCATGTTGCGGCCGATTCGTGCTGCTTCGATGGGAATCGTGCCGCTTCCGCAGAACGGATCCAGTAACGGACGCCCACTGCGCCAGTAGCTCAGCAGCACCATGGCCGCCGCCAGCGTTTCTTTAAGCGGTGCCTGGGAAATGTGGGTGCGATAGCCACGTCGGTGCAAACTGCGGCCTGTCGTGTCGATTGTTAACGTGGCCACATCCTTCAAAATAGCGACATCGACCTTGTATTCCGAACCTGTTTCGGGCAACTCGGTTGTCTGATGGTCGCGACGCAATGCATCGACCATGGCGCGTTTCACCGCACGCTGGCAGGCGGGCACGCTTGTGAGTGTCGATTTGATTGATCGACCCGTGACAGGAAAAGCGGCATCGCCAGGAAGCAACTCTCCCCACGCGATCTGCTTGGTTGTCTCAAATAATGCATCGAAGTCTGCCGCTGGAAACTCGGCCACGCGAATCAGGATTCGGTCAGCTGTGCGAAGCCATAAGTTGGCTTGGCAAACCGTGGCTGCGTCTCCCTTGAAATGGATGCGTCCCGATTCGCCAATGGTCGAAGAAATGCCCATCTGCTCAAGTTCTCGACGCACCACGGCTTCCAGGCCGAAGGCACAGGCAGCGATCAAATCAAACGTCTGGTTTTTCAACGGATTGCCTGGCTTGCAGTAGGTGGAAGCATTACGAATAACGAGTGACTATTTTCGATCACTCGCTTCAGTTGGATTTCGGCCGTCAAGTGATTGATGGTTGAATAGACTCGCGATCGCAGCGTCGCAGCCATAATCCTCTATTATGAAGTAGATTTGCCTCGTGCCGAACCGCAAAGCCTAGTCGATCTTGTTCATTTTCGAGAGGGGATGAATCCCGTGGCAGAGGGGGCAACCGGAGAATGGGAGTCGATCAGTCCTCATGAGTAGCTTAGGCCAAAGCGTGGGTGCCGATTCGCTGCAAGTCGGGGCGGTTGCTCGCCAGGAACGCGGAATCACCGTTTTTTCTCCTGCTTCACGAACAGTCCATGGTTCGTTCCAGCAACTCGCTGATTCACAGACTTGAAAACGCTGCCCAAACCGGATCGGAAACGGCAGTTCTGGCAGGCTCGATGTTTCGACAAAAGCACGTCGATGCGAATGTTACCCATCTTTTCTTCAATTGTCGTTGAAGAGCTGGCCGCGTGTTTTATTGCCGAGAATGGATACACAGTGGGGCAGTCATGCTGATGACTCGTTTGGTGCGAGTGCAGTCGCCTCGGCATTGCGAGTGTTCAGAATAAGGTGTGCCTGAGTTGACACCGTTGGTAGATTTCGCGGTGAATCGATTTTTAGAAGCCGTCTGTAGGTTTGAGATGAATTCGCAATCAGCCGAATTCCAATATTCGTTCGGCGTCATCATGCTCAACTATGTCTGTGGTCAGTGTGATCCCCATTCGGTCCGCGAGTGTACGTAATGTCTCTTGGTTGTAGCGTCGACTGAATGTCAGGTAGCATTTTTTGTCGCTACTGGTGAATTGGACTGAATTCATGATCCAGCCCAGATGGATTTTCAGGTTGGTGTCAGGTTCAAGAACGTGTTCTCGTTGTGGCAGCCACCAGCGTGTTTCCTGCAGAATCCAACCAGCGTTTTCCTCTTCACCACGTATCAGTCGGAGTCGGCTTTTTGCAGAAAATTTTCCTAGATCGGCGCGGTTGAAAACAATCAGTTCGTTATTTCGCGGTTTTGCATGGGGTGGCCAGATGCGGGCGAACACAGGGTCAAGAACCATGGTGCGATAGAACAAGGTGCGTCGATAGATCCACCTGAATAGGATCAGTGCGACGAGAAAGAATGCGAGGTTGATAATGGTGGCCAAGGTGGGACTGAAGGCGTAGATCGCCATCAAGCCAAGGCATAGTGTTTTGTTGCATAGTTCAAATACAGCATCCAAAAAAGGAACTGGTGTCAGCCATGCAAGGAATTCAAAGAAGAATTTGACGCTATTGATGACCAAAATGTTGATGATCATTGCAACCGCGAGAAAGGTGTCGAGCCCTGCAGAGAAAATACCCATCTTTATCATCGCCACTGGCTCGTCTGCTGCCGTTTCTACGCTTGTGCTGATTTTGATTACCAGCAGAATGATGATCACGGCGTAGGCTTCCAGTCGATCCACTGCTTGAGCAAAGGGCTTGCTGACTTTTGTAAATCGAGGAACGCTGCTGAGGATCGTCAAAGCCAGGAAAGTGATGAAAATGGTTTCGCTTCGCAACGCACCATTGCTGCCTAACATGGGGCTGCTATTAGCCCACTCGGGACCCCATAACGAAATTGCTGACAGACATGTCACACCAAAGAAAGGCGATAAGGCAAGTGGCGTTAGTGGGCCAAGTAGCTCAGTGATTCCGGTCGTCTGAATCCAAGTCGAAGTGGTAGCAATGGCTTCAGTGTCGACTCCTTCGGTATCAAGCGGACCCAGTAGGTTCTCGATCAGATTTTGAGACTCTGCTTTCACCTCGGTGCCCGCAGTGCTTGATGAATCGTCAGTAAGCGTTGTGCCTTTGCTTTTGCTGTAGCTATCACCATCTGGGGTGGTTGCTCCGCTGTTTTCAGCGTGAATCGTTTCGGTATCCTGTGCCATTCCACCGTACTGGAAGGACGGAGGAGCGATCGCCACGAAGAAAAATAACAGACAAAGGATTCTTTTCATTTTTATCTGCCAGTGAAAGCGTCTTGACTCAATGCCGCGAAATTGTGCTGTTTCAAACTCGCTGAACGAACAACGATTTTAGGTCATTTGCAGAGTGCTGTCAGTCTTGCTTTAGTTTTGGGGTTTGCCCCGCTCGCCCGGTTGCCCAGCGGCGCAGGCCTTCCAGTCGCTGTTTGCCTCGTGCGTAATAAGCCTCACCCAAGCCAGAAAGGTGTTGTTTCGATAAAGCTTGATAACGTTCTTCCAGAAGCGGTTTGTCGTGTAGGCTTGGTAATTCCGTGAATAATTCGTTCTTGATCATGCTGTCAGCGAGGGCCATTCCGAGTATCTGGTGGCCCTTGATCGAAGGATGCAGGTGATCAACAAACAACTGAGGATCTGCGATCCCATCGGGTAGCCGATTGCCATTCGCGTCACGTTCGTCGAAAAGAGTTGGCGTTAAGATAATCAGGATGTTTTCTTGTGTGGCAATGTTGACGACTGATTGCTCGATTTTGGTGGTCGCCCGCAATGGGCAGACATCAAGATCCTTTGCCAAAGTCAAATGTTCCGTGGCCATTCGGATGTCTCCCCGTTCGTAGAACAGACGCCCAGTCAGGTAGTGTGCACCGGCATCCAATGGGTCAATGGCTAGGCATTGCTGACATGCGATTAGACGCTGAGAGGCTGGTAGTTGGTCATCTGTGGCCTTGGTCCAGTTTTGTTGCCAGTCCGTAAGTTGTTTTTCTGAAAGTTTGTTTGCCAGTTCAACTTTGAACGGCGGTGTGTTGACCAGATCACAGGTCGGCATGCAAATCCACAAAGGTATCTCGGCCTTCTTGATTTGTTTGACCATTTTCAAAAATACAGAATCAAAATGTTTCTCAACGCCGTTTCGCCATGCGGGGTCGCGACGGTATTTTTCAAGACCGCCTACATGATCAAGTCGTGCGTCGACTTCGGTTGGCATTTGTGATGCTGGTTTTGTGTCCGGCTTGAAATGCTCCCGTAACCAGGACACAGTACGGATATTGCCTGATATGCCTGATAGCCATGTCCGAAACGGCCCCGCTTCCAGCAGGGAACCGTATTCCCGATCCTCGAGAAACTCGTTGTGTCCCGTGTACAACACAATGGCGTCAGGTTCGTGTTTCAGTACCTCAGTGACGAGTTTGGAAACGCGATAGCTGGCGTAGGAAATGCCACCAATATTTACGACTTCGAACTTGGTGTTCGGAAACGCTGCCCGTAGACGCATCTCCAGCCAGATCGGAAAAGCAGTTTCGGTAGAAAACGGTCTTCCTTGGACTGTTGATCCACCGAGAACGAAGATTCGCTTGGTTGTGTCTTTCTTTTTGGCTGAAAACGCCGCAGGCCGAAAAAAGTTCATCCGGTGTTCAGGAATTTTCCACTCATTTGTGGATGCTTCTAATTGAAATAGCGGTTCCAGTTGTTGCAGGTCAACGTAGGGGTCGACGGCGATGTCTTGCGTTGCTTGTGGGGCGAAAACACGAAGAGCGGTTTCTAAAGCACCAAAGGGTAACAAAGCCAAACAGACAGTTGCCAATGGCATCCACCACCGACGGCGATTCGAAGAATTCGACGTGCTTGCTTCAGCTGAATCAGACGTTGCTCCAAGATCGACTTCTTGGGAACGGTTGTCGTTGGAATCCATCATGAAGTGATCAGCCTCGTTTCCAAGCTGTGTTGATTGATCGTATACGGGGCGTGTGTGCAGACGGCACACTTTCACAACGGCGCCTTTCAACAGGATTGGTGCAGAGGTTCATGGTGGAGGTCAGGGTCGCAGTCTGGTTGCGGTGCATCCGGTTCGGATTTGGAAGCGTTTCGTAGGTGTTGGTCATCTGCCAGATTCGCCACTTCCAGCATACCCTGTCTCCGAACTCGAGGGCGAGTTCGTTCAAGGGCACGTCAAGTCAGCGGTCTGATATCTTAGGTCGGGTGGACGCGTGACGAGGTTGCACTCATTCGATGCAAACATGGCAGCGTCTCTGACCCTTGGATCGACTGGATCGCTATGCTGGACGTTTTCCAAGTGGGGCTGTCACATGACGGGTGTTTGCATGCGACGTATCCGCTGGCATCGATGGCTGTCGCAGACTTTGCTGTCTGAAGCGTGGTCTGTAATCTCAAGGCAGTAATCTCAAGGCAGTGATCCGAAGGCAGTGATCATCAGGGGACTCGCTCTTTTGCCCGCTATTGCCCAAAATGGTTTCCATGGTCAATACAAAACACATTTACCTGACAGGATTTCGTGGCACAGGCAAAACGTCGGTGGGGTCTTTGCTTGCGAGATCACTGGGGCGTAAGGTGATTGATTTGGATGGCGTGGTGACGGCGAACGCAGGCAAGTCGGTCAGTGAGATCTTTCAGGATGGCGGTGAAGTGTCTTTTCGTGATTTGGAATCGAGTGCCTTGGAGTCGGTTTCTCAGACAGAAAACGCTGTTATTTCGCTCGGTGGTGGTGCCATCTTGCGTGCTGGTAATCGGGCGATCATCCGTTTAACAGGTGTCTGTGTTTGGCTTGACTGCGATGCGGAAACGATCGCAGGTCGGCTGCAGCAGGATGATGTCAGTGTCGAGCAGAGGCCTGCATTGACCAAGCTCGATGAGTTGCAGGAAATTTGTGAGTTGCTGCAGACTCGCCATCCTCTTTATCAGGAAGCAGCAGACCACCGTCTCGATACAGCCGGCAAGACGATTGAGCAGGTTGCCGACGAGATCATGGGGTGGCTGGCCGGAAATACAGCTGGTTCAGAGTGATCTCGGCAACCGGAATCTGAAAAAGTCTTGCCGAAATTTGGAAAGCAACGCATTCCTGGTCCGGATCGGTCTGTTGCGACAGGGGGTGAAATCGGTAAGCTGTCCTGAGCAAGCAGTCTAGCCCCTTTGGGCTAGCTTGCAGCGGTCCCGATCACGATGAATGTCGGATTGGAAATGATATCAATTCAGATGGATATCATTCGGTATAACGAGATGCCCCCAACGCATGGGCTGTCGTCGTTGTCAGGGCCTGATGGATTCAAGGTAGCTAAGTAAGGATTGCAACGTGTTTGTAGCAGCGTCGACCGAGTGCTGGCCCGAAATGGAATTCGAAGAGGCCATCGAGGTTCTCACTGATCTTGAATTTGCGGCCGTTGAGATAGCGGTTCACGAATCTGGAACCCTCAAGCCAAGTCAGCTTTTGGGTGACCCCGATCGAGCGGTTCAGATATTGAGGCACACTCACCGTCTGGATATATCCAGTTACAGTTTGGAACTGGGAAGTAAGGGCGACCAGCATTACGAGGACTTCAAGGAGTTCTGTCGTGTTGCTAAGGCAACCAAAGTGGTCAACGTCACTGTACCCTCGGGTGAGCATGGAACTCCATTCAACGAAGAGGTGGAGCATCTGCAGCAACTCGTGACAATCGCCGAAACCGAAGGGATTCGCGTCGCGGTTCGAAGTCAATTGGGGTGTCTTAGCGAGGATCCTGATACTCTGATGGTGCTATGCAACAACGTTGACGGGTTGGGCATCACGCTTGACCCCAGTGTTTATATCTGCGGCAGTGCGAACGGTAAGAACCTCGATAAAATTCTGAAGTTTGTTTGCAATGTGCACCTCCGCGACACGCGTCCTGATGCGTTTCAGGTTAGCGTTGGTCAGGGAGAGGTCGACTACGGAAAATTGGTCACGCAGCTTGAGCGAGACAAGTATGACCGTGGCTTGGTGGTTCACATGACTCCGTGCGATGAAATGGACCAGCGCGTTGAGTTGAGAAAGCTGCGACGCTTGCTTGAAACGTTGATGTAAGACTTCAGCGAGTCATGGAAACATGATTCGNATTCGGATGACGTGGCGGATGCATGCCGGTTTCTCGTACCGAAATTGATCGTATCAGGTCTCGCCTTTGTGACGGCACACCTTTGCCGCGGCCGAGGTTGGTGCCGGAATTGTCTTATGGGCGGCATCGCGGGCCTGCACGACCCCAGTCACGCATCGCTGCCGTGGCTGTGACGTTGTATCACTGCCCTACACAGGGTTGGGTGATTCCGTTGACACTGAGACCGTTGAACCTGCAACATCACGCAGGGCAAATCTGTTTACCCGGTGGGCGTGTCGAAGCAGGTGAGACGATGTTTGAGGCAGCTTTCCGTGAGTTTCGGGAAGAGTTAGGAGTAGATGCCAAGGTCACCACCTTTTGTGGGCAGTTGTCACCCCAATACGTTTATGCCAGCGACAACCTGGTTCATCCGGTCGTGGCGCTGATTGAACATCCAGGTCCGTGGAATCCTGATCCAGTGGAGGTCGCGCAGGTGATCACGTTGCCGCTGACGCAATTGGAAACGATGGTCCCTGAACCATCTTCGCAAAANNCTGACGGCGTTTTTGNTCGAAAAGTTTCCAAATNTCGCGATGCAAAATGCCGCGGAAGCCANGTAATCAAGCAACGCGGCGTCATGGCAGNTACGGGCGAGGTTGATCAGTTGCGTTTTCGAGCTCCTGCCCTCACTCATCAAGACCACCAGATTTGGGGAGCCACGGCATTGATTCTGGATCAATTGGCCCGAGTCTTGCACGATGTGAGGTAAGAATCGCGGCGTTCCTGCCATTGAGTCAGCCACCATCAAGCTGTTTGTGAGGTGTAATGGCGGCCATCAGGCAGGTCATTGATCGTAGAAACCGCATTTGGGCGAGCTGCTTTTGTTGTCTCTGCCGTTTGCATCAAATTGACACCGTCGCCTCGGTTCCTACAATCTTGCAAGCCGTAGNAGTGGTAGCTGTCGCTGTCACTTGACGCGTTGGCAGGTTGGAAAATGGCCTGAACGACGATTTACCAGTAAATGAAGGAAAGCAGACGATGGCTTCTGATGCCGTAAAAGAATTCACTGACGACAATTTTGACTCTGATGTGCTGCAGGCCGACGGGGCAGTCCTCGTTGATTTTTGGGCACCTTGGTGTGGCCCATGCCGTCAGATTGCTCCCATGATCGACGANNTGGCCAACGAAAATCCGTCTGTGAGCGTCGGCAAAGTGAATATTGATGATAACCCAAGCGTTGCACANCGCTTTGGTATCACCAGCATTCCTACCTTGCTGCTCTTCAAAGGCGGTGAGCCGGTGGAGAGTTTTGTTGGTGTTCGACCCAAAACCGCTCTGCAGGAAGCAATCGACTTAGCTTCTGCTTGAGGTCGGATACTTGAAGCCAGATTTTTTGTTGTGGAAATGACTCAGGCGGTGAGCACCTCAGGGTGTCTTTNGCAGGGGATATTGCTGCTNACAAAGGCGAGCGTTCTCGGCATCGCCGGCCGTAAACAGTTGGTGAGCGACGTCGCACGACTTGGAACTGTGTCAACGGGCTGCCATCGGGCAGCCTGTTTTCGTTGATAGCCTTTTCTCGGTTCTTCAAGGATCGATTTGTTTGGTAAGAAGCTATTCGGTTCTGATAGGGCTGAGAGTCGCGAGCAGACCGCCTACTTCTATTTGCACCTTGTAGCAGAGACACTGGGACCCTGCATCGCCGCGAGAGTGGTTGCCTGTGGGAAAAGCGTTACGGCGTAATGGTCGTAGCCGAGGGAATATTTCTCAGGTACACGAAGACGGGTGTGACAGCGGCATTGGGGTCAGACGAGACGTTTTGTTGCAAGTTTATCGAGAGAGACCAATTTGAATACGACAACGATTCACAATATCGGCGAACGAAGCGTGGCAGCTTTCGAGCGTGCTCAAAAGCTGATGCCAGGTGGAGTCAACAGTCCCGCGCGAGCATTCGGAGCAGTTGGTGGTACGCCTCTCTTCATCGAGCGTGCTGAGGGACCTTATCTGTTCGATATTGATGGCCGGCGATATCTGGATTATATCGGTTCCTGGGGGCCGATGATTTTGGGACACGCTCATCCGGAAGTGATCGAAGCGATTACAAAGGCCGCGCAGCGAGGCACCAGTTACGGTGCTCCCACAGAAGCGGAGTCTGGCTTAGCAGAGCAAATCATTGAAGCTGTGGACAGCGTCGAGAAAGTGCGTCTGGTCAACAGTGGAACGGAAGCCACGATGAGTGCTATTCGCGTGGCTCGGGGCGCGACAGGGCGGGACAAAATTATCAAGTTCGCAGGCAACTATCACGGGCACGTCGATAGCTTGCTGGTGGCTGCGGGCAGTGCAGCTGCCACGCTCGGCGTACCTGATTCACCGGGTGTNACGGCAGGCGCCGGCCAAGACACGATTGTCCTGTCCTACAACAACTGCGAGGAGATTGTCGCTGCTTTTGCCGAATACCCGGGGCAGATTGCAGCGGTTATCCTCGAGCCCGTCGTGGGCAATATGGGATGTGTCCCAGCGACTCCCGAGTTCATGGCATGCTTGAGAAGTGAAACCGAGAAAGATGGGGCGATCCTCATCTTTGATGAAGTGATGACCGGTTTCCGNCTGGCTTTCGGCGGAGCTCAGGAACGTTATGGAATTCGGCCTGATATGACCACGCTCGGGAAAATTGTGGGTGGAGGGATGCCTCTGGGAGCCTACGGCGGCCGAGCTGACATCATGGATCAGGTGTTGCCAGCAGGAAAGGTTTTTCAGGCCGGAACCCTGAGTGGNAACCCGGTCGCTGTCGCCGCTGGCAGTGCAACGCTGCGACTGTTGCGCGATGATCCTCCGTACGAACAGTTGGAAGAACGGGCCAAGCAATTAGCGGCAGGCCTGGATCGTGGGGCGACTGCCGCAGGAATCCCACATCAGGTGCAGCAGGTCGGAAGTATGATCACGCTGTTCTTCAATCCAGATCCGGTGCATGATTGGCAGGGTGCAGATCGTTGTGATCGCGAAGCGTTCGGGCGCTACTTCTGGGGGCTGATCAATGAGGGGGTTTACATGCCTTGCAGCCAGTTCGAAGCTCTTTTCTTTAGTCGCTTGCACACCGAGGCAATGATTGATGAAACGATTGATGCGGCTGCAAAAGTGCTGAAGGCGATCGCCTGAGAAAAACGCGGCTAATAAGGTGTTGTCGCCGCACGCAAAAAACAGCCAACAACACGCTACACGCCTGCTGGATCAGGTCGCGTTGGTCGTGTTGTTGCTGGATCATTCCCAGCCATCGTTCCTCAGGGTGGCTGAACTCGCAGGCTGGGTTTTAAATGCTTGTCAGGACGCGTTGGGGGTTCGGATCACAAGGTTCCGAATCTCGCTCATGTCTTCCATGGCAAAGCGAATTCCCTCGCGGCCCAAGCCACTGTCTTTGACGCCCCCATAAGGCATATTGTCGACTCTCCAAGATGGAATGTCTCCAATCACGACGCCACCGACATCCAATTCATCCCACGCCTGCTGCATCTTGTAGAGGTCACGCGTGAAAATGCCTGCCTGCAAGCCAAACACGCTGTCATTGACGTCGCGCAGAGCCTGATCAAAGGAGTGGAAGCGACTTAGCACTGCCACTGGCCCNAACGCCTCGCCAGCACAAATCGGTTCCTCTGCAGGGACTTGCTCCAGTAGGGTCGCTTCGAGCATGGCACCCTGCCGCTGACCTCCGCAAAGAAGTTGACCTCCCGCGTCAATCGCCGACTTGATCCAGTTCTCAAGACGCTCCGCCTCAGATTCTGAAATCATGGGGCCAATGAACGTGCTCTCCTGCTTGGGGTCCCCTGCAACCAGCTGTTCGGCAGCTGCGACCAGCTTATCCCGCAATGTGTCGTAAATGCTGTCGTGAACCATGATGCGTTGGACTCCAATGCAACTTTGGCCAGACTGATAAAAAGCACCTATCACCAGTCGCGCAACAGCATCTTCTATGTCTGTGTCGTGGTCGACGATACAGGCTGCATTGCCACCGAGTTCCAGCACAACGGGTTTCTTGCCAGCTTTGGACTTCAGGTCCCAGCCCACCTCGGGTGAGCCGGTAAAGCTGAGAAGCTTCAGNCGGTCGTCCGTCGTGAACAGGTCAGCTCCATCGCGACTGCAAGGTAAAATGGAAAATGCGCCGGATGGAATGTCCGTCTCTGCCAAAATCTCTCCGATCATCAAGGCACCAATCGGCGTGCGACTTGCTGGCTTGAGAACGAATGGGCAGCCCACCGCCAATGCAGGGGCGATTTTGTGGGCTGCCAAATTCAGTGGAAAGTTAAATGGCGAAATGAACGAACAAGGCCCAATGGGTACGCGCTGGAACATCCCTCGATAACCCTTGGCACGTGGGGAAATCTCAAGGTTCATGACCTCGCCGCTGATCCGTACCGATTCCTCTGCAGCAATGCGGAAAGTATCAATNAGCCGTGTCACTTCACCACGAGCATCATTGATCGGTTTACCCGCCTCAANGCACAAAGACATCGCCAGTTCATCGAATCGCTCTTCGAATCGCTTCACGCAATGCTGCAAGATCGCTTGACGCGCGTAAGGCGGCATTCGCCGCATCTCATCGTTTGAGTCGGCTGCTGCCTGAATGCCCGCATCGATGGCCTCGACATCTGCGATCGCAACACGGGTCGCAACTTCGCCCGTGTATTTGTCAGTGACGACCAAATCTTGATTGGGGGCGAAAGCCTTTCCGCCCAAGTAGTAAGGGTAATTTGGTTTGAGCATCGCAGTGACTCCAAAGAGGCAACGTGTGGGAATTGTGATCCACGGTGTCAAACGATAAGCCGCCGACGATCAATATTTCTCCGTCATAGTAAGCTCGGTTGACGTTTGTTCAATGCCCGCAGTTTGGTGCTTCGGCAACAAGGCATTCGGGTGCCGCGGCGGCGACGTTGGCTGATCACACCAATCACGCGTATTCAGATCCAAGCCTCCGCATCGCTAAATGCCTACCTGAATGCTGTCGTTGTGGCTGGCGTGGTCGTCTGCCCAAGGCAGNTGGNGGCCTGTGCGAGGCAGTAGCGAGGCAGCGACGGTGTTTGGCACGCCTGGCAATCTCNGCTGATCGTCCTGCTTACCNGCAGCTTGTCGAAGCAGACTGNCTCAGCGAGTTACACNCTGTCCGCTACAGGAGCAAAGACTTTGCGAATTCGGATCCCAAACTTGTCACCGATCTTCACCGTCTCACCCGTCGCGATCGGTGATCCGCCAGCCTCCAGCGTCAGCGGTTCGTCGCAATGCACGTCAAACGTCAGCATCGCCCCTGGAACCAAATTCACGATNTTTTNNAACGATACACTCTTGCGAGCCAGCGTCACGCANACGGGGGTTTGGATCGAAAGGACAGCGCGAGTGTAGTTAGTGTTCGGATTAACACTCATGAGGGCGTCTTACTTTTCCTAGCGGTTCTGGCAACTTAGGGCACTTAGACCANCCCCTAATCACGTTTATCGGCCCGACGATGCTCAAAGCTTGCCCAGACTCCTCTAATCGGTACCAAAAACCCCGCGAAAGCAAGCATTTCCATAGCAAACCCCCCNCCAGAGGGTATGGNGCGGCCAGTCGCGAAGATACATTATGCCCTGCCTGAAGTGCGGGTTTAATTTTTCACACACGCTTCGGCACGGCATTTTGATAATCACTGTTCTTTTGAAATAGAAAGCTGCGAGATGTGCCTACTGGCTGTTCAGTACCGCTTGGTCCCCGAAAGTCCCATCCTTGTCGCAGCGAACCGCGAGGAGTACGTCGATCGGCCGAGTCTGCCTCCGTCGATTCAATCCGGCAAGCCCCGAGTGCTTTGCGGCATTGATCAGAAAGCGGGCGGATCCTGGTTGGGCGTTAATCAAAACGGCCTGTTCGTNGGCCTNTGCAANAGGGCNACCGCAACGCCGCTGTTTGGGCAACGCTCACGCGGTTTGCTAGCTTTAGACTTGCTTCGCTGCACGTCGGCTAGCCGTGCCTTGGAAAAGGCAGAAACAGAATTTGCGAAGACTCGCTACGACGGCTGCAACATTTTGATTGCCGACGCCAAGAACGGATACGCTATTCATGCCGACGAGCGTCAGGAAGTTGTTGAACTTCGAGACGGCCTGAACATCATCGGCGCCCGCAATTTGAATGATCCTGACGACCAGCGTGTCCAGATGGCGAGACGGCTGCTGACACTTCAAACGCTCGATTCTCCCGTCAAGTTCCTTGCTGTTGCCAGCAAAGTTTTCGCCAGAGCTCCTGTCGGGCCTGGGCGTCCGAGCATGGTGGTCAGAAACGGCGACTATGGCACGGTCAGCAGCACGCTGATCGCTCTCGGGGTCAAACCACGTGACGCGATTTATCAGTTCAGTAATGGTGCGCCTGACCAGTCCAAGTACGAGGATTTTTCGCCAATGCTGCGTGATATCCTCAGTCGCGGACTTCGCGAAGCACGCACCAAGGCGAAAGCCCAAGGCTGGGAATTTGCGACTGGCTAATTGCCAGCAGAGCAGCGCTGCACTTTTTTCAGCAGCTCGTTTGTCCACGAATCGGCACAGACATGTGATGTTTGTGCCGATTTTTCTTTGGACGCGTGTGGAATCCTCGTGTTCTTAGCCTGTGTGACCGTGATGCTCACTTTGATCTGATCTGCGATTCCAGCTCCGGAGTGGGTCAGCTATCAGCGAATGAATGGATCACAGGCTGGCACNCTTAGACCTGCTGGCGTTCCTGTGCTGATCCAGACATCAGTTTTGGATGCGAAACTAGCGAGGCAATTTGCCTGTGTGCCGTGAGCTGTCGTTCTGGCACTGGGAATCGTGGTATTTGCGTTAGGCTCCGGCCAGTTTGTCTCGCGGTGGCAAGTTTGCCGCCGCGATTTTGGCCCTTTGCGGGGAGGTTGTGGAATACCTTTCCAACTAGATTGGCTAAATGTGTTGGGATCAACGCTTGCATCTGACGGGTTTTCAGCCATTGTTGAACGTGTCAATGATTTGTGGTTCCAACCGGCACCGCTTGTTCTTCCTTATCGGTTTTCTCTTTGGCTTGGATTCTGATGTCATCTGATGTAGCGCGTTCGATTGAGGGTTCACGTTGTTTGGTCACCGGTGGTGCNGGATTCATTGGTTCTCATTTGGTGGACGGTTTGCTAGCCGCTGGTGGCACTGTCAGGGTGTTAGACAACTTCAGCACGGGATTTCGCCGTAACCTTGAGCATCTTGAGGCGGGGCAAATTGAGCTTGTTGAGGGTGACGCATCTGACATTGAAGTGGTCAAGCAGGCCGTGACTGACGTCGATCTGGTGTTTCATGCCGCAGCGATGGCGAGTGTGCCACGTAGCATGCGGGAACCGGATTTGTGTCATGCATGGTGCACGACCAGTACGGTGAATTTGCTGCAGGCGTCAGCTGTCGCTGGTGTTCGTCGGCTGGTGCTGGCTTCCACGAGTGCAGCCTACGGTGATTCCACGTTTGTGTCCAAACGCGAGACTGATCCTTCGGCACCATTGTCGCCTTACGCTGCCGCTAAATTGGCTGCTGAAGCTTATTGCCAAGCATTTCAGCGTGGCTTTGATATCGAAACTGTCGTACTCCGCTATTTCAATGTGTTTGGTCCCCGTCAGGATCCGCAAAGTGAGTACAGCGCGGTAATTCCAAAGTTCGTATCGATGATTCTTTCGGGTGAACGCCCGGTCATATACGGTGATGGCCAGCAGTCACGCGATTTTGTATTCGTCAAAGATGTGGTGCAAGCAAACCTTCTTGCAGCCACTGCAACTGATGCTCCCGGCGGAACATTCAATGTTGCACGTGGTGAGCGAACCACCCTGCTACAGTTGCTAACCAACCTGCGAGATATTCTCGAGGAACATATCGAGCCCATTCATGAACCGCCCCGAGCCGGTGACGTGCGTGATTCGCTAGCCGATATTTCTGAGGCTCGTAACCGATTGAGTTTCGAGCCAGCAACGACAATCGCCGAGGGGCTTCGCCAAAGCGTTGAGTATTACCGCAGCGTGGTCTGATTGCTGTCGGCGCTAAATTTTGGGTGGTGGAATTGGTTTGACCGANGCGGGCAANGTCTTGTAGGGCAGATGGTAGTCTGCGAACAGATCAGCACCGTAGCCACGNCGCATTTCCCACTTGGCACGTGCTGCCCAAGGTGAGCCTGGGTGATTCTCGACGACAGCAGCGAACTGATCGTTTGCCCGATCGACGTAAGGTTTGGCGTCTTCAGTGCGGATTTTTTTGACGGTTCGAAGATCCCAGTGAACCAGTCGCTTCTTGCCTTTCATGAGGGCAGCCTTTTTGGGGCTCGCGATGAAGGCATCCAAGGCAACACCATATTCATAGATTCGGGCTTGGTACGCGATCAGCTGGGCGAGAATCAAATCATAATTGGCTTGCCATCGTGGATCAGGTTCCTGCTCTCGAAGATGCTGGCCGGTGAGTAGTGCCTGTTCGGCCTCCGCCATGTACCTCAGGTGCATTTTTGCCTTTTCCTGCTCGCGTCTCGCTTGTTTGATGAAGTCCTGTGGTTTGAGCGAAAACGTCAGACGCATTTCGATCGCTTTTTTATTCGCTTCTGCGTAGGGATTCAGATCTTGAATGACTTTCCAGATCAAGGAACGCAACGGGAATTCACTGCGGTCTGTCAGCACTTCAATCTTGGCACGCAAGTCCGGTCGATAAGGACGCAGGGCTTCCATGTCATACTTCTCTTTGTAGCGGCCCACTAAGTCAGACTCGGCGCTTGGCAGCATGAAGAAAATGCCGTTGGTTTCCCTTGCTAACCGCGATTGCTCGTAGGGGCCAAAGCCACTGCCAAATGCATCACGACGGCGGTGAAAGCCATTGGTTTGCAACTGTTCGGGAAAAGCGGTTTCAGGTCCCCGGTCCATTTGTAAATAATGATGTCGGTTGGTCTGGGGGTGTTGCCAGTGAAGAAATGCGTACGGCGAACCAAAGACTGATTCACGGCCCAAAACATACACTTTGCAATTGGCAGCTTTGGCAACATTGATTGCCTGTTCGATAAATCCGTCGTTGTTTTGTCGGTCACCACTCTCGTCGCTAACCAGTACAAGTGCCATCTTGCGGCCTCGCCGTGCCAGGTCGCGATAAATATTAATCGCTCGTCCGACGGCAGAACTCATCAGTTCTCTTCCAGTGGTATCNACTGGAATTTCATCGATCGCTTTCCNAATCTCGTCGCGGTCAGCAGTTGGTTGATGAAGTGTGTGATCGATGAACATNTCACCGTAGCTTGTCACGGCAGTCATCAACGCTGTCTGCTTCACTTNGTTCTCGGTGCGACCNACAATTCCTAATTGTTCATAGACTGTTTCAATCCGGTCTCGGATTTCCTGTTGGTCGTCTTTCATGCTCTTGGACTGATCGAAACACCAGACCACCAGTACGGGACTTTCGTCCAGCATCCAGACCAGTTCCTGAGACAAACGATCCAGAGCATTCTGATAACTGTCGACGATGTCTCGCGCTTCTCCCTTTACCTCACCATCGGGAACCGCCTCGATCAATGCAATCGAATCAGGAATGCCAATGGTGGGAGCGGCGATGCTCAGTTGGGATGTGTTGGCTTTGGCCATCAATGATTGATCGAGCGTTGGCAGGTTGGCAGCAGCCGCTGCAGCGCTCACCGGCGCAGGCGCAGAATTGAATAAAGCAACATTGTCTAGCACCACGTCAATTTCTGGGTCTAGCTCAACCTCAACAGGAGGATCCTCGACTTGATCAGGTGGGGGCACCACAACAAATCGTGTTTCCTCTTGCTCGATCTCCTCATAGGTTACAACAGCCAGCAACAATAGAATCGCTGTATGGAACAGCAACGAAATGGTGGGTGGCATCATTCCGACCAATTGCTCACGGAACGTGAGAGGCTCATCGTGCCAGTCGTCGGCTTTGAGCTGCAGACCGGGGTTTTCGGGTGTCGTGTCTGCTTTACCAAATGGGACTTGGGAAGACATCAAGCGTTCTCGAGCTGTGGAAACGGCATTCATCTCACGGACACTTCCATTGTAGCGGGGAGGTTCTGCGACGAGATNTCGTTTTGCGTAATTCTGCGTTCCAACGCTTCCAAAGCTGGNAATCATGCGAGGATTTGAGATGGCTTGCCCCTCACAACCCCGGACTTTACGCCACTTTTGCAAAGCTTTTCCGCTCTTTGCATCGCTTGCTNCGNTTTGGCCGNCGGCTGGATTACGGCTNTGGGGCCGCTTCAAATGGCATTGCGTCTGCGTGAGACNGCAATCAGTGGGCGGTATTTATTTTTGAGACTCTTCCCACGGGTGCCGAGGTCTCACTCAGTAATGTCTCACTCGTTCACCTCTCACTCGTTCACCTCAGGTGCAGGTGCCATTCAGGAGGGCGGGAACATACGTTTCTGGTACTCGCTCAAGCCGTGAAGCGCGTGGTAAAGAACNCCACATTCAAGATCTACGTCGGAGCATTGGTCCAGTACGTTGCACAGACGACGAACGCTGCGTTCTACCCANGGTTGAGAGAGTGTTTGCGTTGGTGCCGCGATCGCAAGAAATTCGAGCACGTGCCCGGTACTGCCGAGTGTTTCACCCATATCNCGAGTCCACCCCGGTCGATGAAGGTATGCGACCGAATAGGAGCCGTCAGGATTTTGATTTTGTTTGGCTAGCTGAATCGCTCCCTGAATCAACATGTCCGCATCTGCCCAAACGCCTGTGATTGGTTGACCCTCTTCTCGACGTTGATTCAATGCCATGGCCATGCCGATCAAACGATGGGTGCCACCGCAAACACTGTTGGGCAAGCTCTGTTCCAGTTCCGATTCCAGTAATGATTCGGTGGAGTANTGAGACCCATCCCGACCCATCCAGCGATGATTGGTTTTGCGATAGGAAGTCAAAGCGATTAGTGACCAACTGAACTCGCGTTCCAGGTTTCTGGGAACATCAAACTCAGCCTGACGCATCCAGTCTTCTAGAGTGAATGTGTGTGTNTTGCCTTTGATCGGNGTGTCCAGCGGTAAACCTGACTGGGCGATTACCGCCAACCATTGATCACGGTGACCTTGGCCAATTTTTGTGGATGGCTGCATTGCCATTCGTAGTCCCGGACGTTTCTCTGTTCCAAATTTGTCGCCCTGTTCCGCTTCAAAGCCACCAACGGCTTGGCCAGAAAGCAAAAACGCCAAGGCCGGTTGGGGGCCAGTTGGCGTTTGAAGTTCGAAATCGGAGCCATAGGCTAGGATGCCGTGCAGCACCTGCCACGCACCGTGGGTCGATGAAGCCAGTTCCCGCTGGCTAAGGTTCTGTTTCAGTGTTCGCGAAACCATTTCAGCGAGGGGTTCCGCTGCTGTGTTGCGATTGTCCGAGGAAGCAACTGAGTCCTTGTCAGCCGTTTGCTGATCGGGTGGCTCAATCGGATCAACGCTCGTTTCGACTGCCTGGTCACTTGGTTCGGGATANCGAACACTCGTGGTGCTGCTCATTGGGCAACCCACCACGAAGAGAATGGCAAGNGCGGACGTTAGATGAAGAAGGTGACNCATGGCGACTCTCAGCCTGCGTCGATNGCCNAGTAATGTCAACTTGGCGATTCAAATTCCCACCAATTTCTTCATTCTTTGCCCGATTACACGGCGGCAGTGGAGGCCTGTGGCGTTGAATTCGCCAGAATGGCCATGCGTTTTCCGGATTCCGCCGTTCTCAAATGAATTCGGGGTGTCCCATACGGCGTGTTTGCGACGCTTGCGCGGACGTCGCGACTTTGCTGCGTCGCCANCATCANATCGACAGCTAGTCATCATGACCTTGCAGCGGGGNGCCCAAAATCACTCGTTGTCTGTCGATTCTGAAACAGACGCTGTCGAGGTGTCGGACGAATCGTCCTCATCCGTTTTGATCAAGTTGTCGGTAGACAGATCGCTCGTGGTCAATTCCGTTTCTTCGTCACGGTGGTAGACACGGATGGCTGCTGGTAACGGATCAACTGCCAATTGTTTGGTCAGGTACCCTTTGGCTTTTGCCAAACGCAGGATCGAAATTACATCGCCGTAACCACCCCCGACTGACACGATGCCGCTGATGACGGAGGGCAATGAATTCGAAACNGTTGCCCGCTTATCATCGGTGTTGACTTGGAAACGGCTGATTTTCAGTTTGCCTGGTTGCTCGAGATCTGGTTTCAGAATCAGGCCATTTGGGCCCCGCAGAAATTGTGGGATGTTCAGGCTGCCTGTATCACCGAANAGTACAATCTCNGGTGACTCACGAAGCGAAACAACGACGGCAGGTTCTGCGATNGATGGGATCTGGTACAGATAAAAAGATTTCAGTGCTCGACCACCCAGCAGGCTCTTGCCTTCGACGCCTTGCCGACGGATCGCACAAAATGCTCCATATCGCGTTTCGATACTCACTTCGTTCATCAGTCGCTTGAGTGCATCGATGGCCAGTTGGTGATCCATGCCTTGCAAGGCTAGCAGTGAGGGATGGCGAAATGCAGCTGTGTCTCGAATCGCTATTTCCAATGCTCCGATGGCTTCGGTTCGGTCGAGATAGGCAAGTGACTCCGCAGCATAGAATCGCAGTTCCGGATTGGTTGACGATAGAGCATCGATAAGGATGGGAACAGCACTTTCACCCATCGCTTCTAGTTGCAGGGCAGCGTCAGCAGCGGTGGCCGGATCGCTCAGCTGGTCGGCTAGGTCAGCCAGCCGTGCTTGCGTTGCGGATGATTCTGGAGCGGTGCTGATTGCCTGGATGACGGCCATCATGCGTGGAATGTTGTTGCGGTAACGTGGGTGCGTTTCCATCTCAAGAAAATCATCTTCTTTTGCTTTTGCGATTCCACGTCGCGTGGTCCCATCAAAGAAAAAGAATCGGCGGTTGATCGCTATGGCCAGGGCGCTGGATGTTTTGGCGTGCTGGTACTCCGGACGCAGCACAAGTCCAAGTTTGCGAGTGATCTGAATGCGACCACCCGATAAAATTGTGCCTTCGGTCTTGAGGGTGCCATCCTCACCGGGCGTGTAACTGCCACGTGTCAGCACTGGACCTGTGCCGAGCGCCATCACTTCGCTCTTGCGAATCTTATTTTGCAAATATCGTTGTTGGCGGAGTCGTGTGTCCAGCAACCAACCGTCGTTCAAATCAGAAACCACGCTCTCGTTGGGGGCCCGCACAATCAGGTCAACGGGGTCGTTACGCCTTGCACCAGGTGGAATGGTCGCCTGAATTCTCACCAACGCTGTGTTATCAAGTTCAAGGAAGTGATTGGGGTCTTTGATGTCACGCCGTTTCATCTCTTCCAGAAGTTCGTCGCGGAACTGAGACGGGTTCGCTGGTCCACCTGTGCTGGGAAGTCCGTTGACGACTCCAACACCGATGACCTGAATCGGCTGTAACCCCTGAACCATGGTGGCTTCACGGATCAAGTCTGGCAGCGCGGGTACCTTCATCAATTCCTGAAGCTTGGTCTTGTTGTCTTTTTCTCCCTTGCCAGGCAGCAGGTTGCAGCCAACTGGCAGTGCCAAAAGGAAAAGCAATGCTGTGCACCATGTAATTTTGGCGATGGTCATCTGTGAGTGAATGAACTTGGGCATCCTGCCACGCATCCGTTTGTGATTTGGCTTCGAAGGGGGTAACGTCCGCTTGAATTTGATTCATAGCTTGCAGCGAGTGCACGAGGCAAGGTCATCAGGCAGTTGCAGCCATGTACTGGTGTATTTGTGAACACCGGATTGTTTTGGGTGTCTCCTCTGCAGGGGGGGCTGTCGGGGTGGTGGAGGTTGCCATGCCTGATCTCGTGGAAAGTAGTGGTGAAATCAGAGTAATGGCAGCCCGAAGGAATGGGGGGATTAGGTAAGATCCTCGTCCAGGGAGGCACGCTTCTGCAAAAGACATTGAAAACCGTGTGACGGGAGCTCTTGACAGAAAATCAAGGACTGGGATACTTTCCCGCTTGCCCGCCTCCGGAGTGAGGTTTAGCAGTATTTTCGGGTAGTGGTTGTGACCGGCTTGGCCGGGCCCAGCTCCTGAGAAGATGTCGGGCATACCTCGGCCTGTCTGCGCGAGGTCCAGTTCACCCTTATTTGTGTGGGTTTTCCCACATCACACGAATTCCATGCCAACAATCAATCAACTCGTCCGTAAGCGACGCAAACTGAAAAAGAGCCAGAGCAAGTCTCCTGTGCTCGAGAAGTGCCCTCAAAAGCAGGGTGTTTGTTTGCAAGTGAGGACGATGACTCCTAAGAAGCCGAACTCCGCTCTGCGAAAGATTTCGCGTGTTCGTCTAAGCAACGGCAAGGAAGTTACGGTCTACATTCCCGGTGAAGGTCACAACCTTCAAGAGCACTCGATCGTGCTTGTTCGGGGTGGTCGTGTCCGTGACTTGCCTGGTGTTCGCTACCAGGTTGTCCGTGGTTCGCGTGACGCCCTCGGTGTAGAAGGCCGAAAGCAATCACGCAGTCGCTACGGTGCGAAGAAGTAATCTCGCCGAAACGCGAGTAGTATTCCCGATTAACAGCAATCCAGCCATTACAGTCGAAGTTTAAGAATGGGACGAATCACAGCCAGCCGCACCCAGCTCAAGGGTGATCCGCGGCACAACTCGTTACTCGCCGGAAAGTTCATCAATTGTTTGATGCTTGACGGCAAGAAGACCACTGCTCAGCGCGTTTTTTATGATGCACTTGAGGAGATTGGTCGTCGCAACGAGATCGCTGACCAGACTCCGATCGAAGTATTCGAGATGGCAGTCGAAAACGTGAAGCCTTACATCGAAGTACGAAGCAAGCGTGTCGGTGGTGCCAGCTACCAGGTACCAATGCAGGTGAATCGTGCTCGTCAGCAGAGTTTGGCTCTGCGATGGTTGCTCGGTGCCGTCCGTGAGAAGAAGGGTCGTCCAATGCATTTGAAGCTTGCAGACGAACTGCTGGCAGCTTGCAAGAAGGAAGGCGTGGCTTACACCAAGCGTGAGAACACGCATCGTATGGCTGATGCCAACAAGGCGTTTGCTCACTTCGCTTGGTAATACGAGCCAAAATCAAATACAAATCACCGCGATACGGCTGTTGGCCGTGTCGCGGTTTTTTTTGCGCGGCGTTACGCTAAAGGCTGGCGTTGCGCTCGAAGCCACTATTACCTTGGAAGCCACTATTACCTTGGAAGCCGGTATTACCTTGGAAACCGGTATTACCTTGGAAACCGGTGTTACCCTGGGGGCCGACAGGCCTTGGGTGATTCACTGTTGGCCAACCGACTCGAGGTAGTGGTGTAGTGGTTGCGGGGTTAGCGTCGGATTGCGTGTCGCCTCTGTTGAACCTGTTTTCGATAGCCCCGGTGGCTGTTTTGCAATACTATTCTGCCTTACCGCTCAAACAGCGCGGGGGGTGGTGCCGGGCAATATGTTTGCCTGGTGAATTTTCAAAGAGTTTTCAGCCATTGCCCTAGTGTTGTTGCTGTCTGACGAATGAACCCATCTGTCCGGCTCCCGAATCGCTCACATCCCTGAATCGTTTTCATGACTTTTGACATCTCCAAGCTTCGTAATATCGGCATCATCGCGCACATCGATGCTGGGAAAACGACCGTGACCGAGCGGATGCTCTTTCTCAGCGGTGCCAAGCACCGTGTGGGGCGTGTGGATCACGGCACGACGGATACTGATGATGACCCTGAGGAGCAGGAACGCGGGATCACCATTTTCAGTGCTTGCGTGAAGTACGGATGGAAGGACTACAACATNAACTTGCTTGATACTCCGGGGCACGTTGACTTTACAGCCGAGGTTGAGCGTTGTTTGCGCGTGCTGGATGGAGCCGTGGTTGTGTTTTCGGCCCGTGAAGGTGTCGAGGCGCAAAGTGAAACGGTCTGGCGGCAGGCTGACAGGTACAAGGTTCCCAGGATCGTCTTCATTAACAAGATGGATCGGGAAGGCGCAGATTTTGAAACGGTGTTCAACGACATTGAGCCGCGTTTAGGTGGTTGTCCTCTCGCCGTCGAATTGCCTGTCGGACAAGGGCCTGCACACGTCGCAGATCCTTTTCGTGGCGTGATTGATCTGGTTGACATGAAGATGCTTGAGTTCGACCCGGAGACCGAAGGCAAGGAGGTCAAGGAAACTGCGATTCCAGAAGACCAGTTGGATGAAGCACTGTTTTGGCGAGAGCAGATGCTGGAAAAGGTTTACGACCTNAGTGAAGAGGCCGCCAACTTGGCNATGGAAGAGAAAGAAGTGCCTCGAGATCTAATCATAGCCGCCTTGCGGCAGGGGTGCATCGATCGGGTGATTCAGCCAGTTCTGTGTGGTTCCGCGTTGCATGGTATCGGTGTGCAGCCTCTGATGACTGCTGTTGGCAACTTCTTGCCAAGTCCACTGGATCGTCCACCTGTTGAAGGGGTCGACCCGAAAGATGCTGATAAGGTTCTGATCCGGAATCCCAAATCGAAAGATCCCTTTTGTGGGCTTGTGTTCAAAATTCTGCCTGCCAAGACGGGTGATAATTACTGGATTCGTGTTTACAGCGGCCAGCTGAAACAAAACTCCAGAGTGCAGTGCCCTAATCGAAACAAGAAGGAAAATATCGCACAGTTGTGGCAGATTCATGCCACCAAAAAGGATCGTGATGGCCAGATTGATTCGGTCGAGGCGGGAGATATTTGTTGTGTGATTGGCCCCCGGTTTGCCATTACCGGCGATACTGTTTGCGACACACGCGAGATGATTGAGCTGCCCAGCATCAACTTTGCTGACACAGTAATTTCGATGGCAATCGAGTCAGAAAGTACGAGTGACAAGAAGAAGCTCGAAGAAACTTTGGACATGCTACGGCGTCAGGATCCCACGTTCCGTGCAGTTGAGAATGAAGAGACCGGTCAAACCTTGATCAGTGGCATGGGCGAGTTGCACCTTGAGGTGATTCAGCACCGCCTGACCCGAGACTTNGGTTTGAACGTCAAGTTCTACAAGCCTCGCGTGAACTACCGCGAAACNGTCGCCGAAAAAGCTGATGTNATTGGGCAATGCAATCGACAAATCGGGTCAACGCAAATGTTCGCGCGGCTCAATGTCAGCGTTTCACCGCTCGAGGATGTCTCAGCACCTGTGTTGGTGTTCGATCGTCTGCCGCCTGAGGTGGGATTGCCCAATGCGATCAGGCAGGCTGCCATGGACGAAATTCGTGAGCGAGCTGCCGGAGGTGGGTTACTCGCAGGATTTCCACTTTCAGGAGTTCGTATCGACGTGACCGACGCCCAGATGCAGGAAGAGGGAAGCGATGAAGTTGCGTTCCGAATCGCCGCTGGAGACGCGTTTGATAAAGGTATGGAAAAAGCGGGGTTGGTGCTGCTAGAGCCGGTGATGAAGGTCGAAGTCACGACACCTGGNGATTATATGGGCGAGCTGGTGGGGGACCTGCAGCAGCGGCGGGCAATCATCGCTGCGACCGAGACCCGTGGAACCATGACCGTCATCATTGCTCATGCCCCTCTCAAGGAACTATTTGGGTACTCCGGTGCTGTTCGCAGCTTGAGCCAAGGGCGGGCGGCTGGCAGCATGGAACCGCTCAGCTACCAGCCTGCACCCAAAGAAGATGCCGAAAGTTTTATGTTCTAAGTTCGAAGGTAGCCGCCTTTTTAACGTCGCCTGCATGCGGCGGCTGATTTGCCGGGCATCTTTGGCCATTTCANGTANGTGNCTCACTNTTNTGTGANACATCCCGANTGGNAAATCACTGAGTTTTTTNNCATNGCCGCCTTCGTTTCGATTGTCAGGCGTATCTGTAGTGTGCGGTTTGGGGCNCGGCGGCAGTTCTCCCCGCAGTTGCGGACTCTTGTGGGCTTTGACGCGATAGTGGTGGTCCGCCACTCACCGGTCCGCCGGCTTGGTAGACTATGGTGAAAACGCCGTTGCTCCATTTTTGCCGCTCTCCTACTATCCCCATAGGTGCAGGAGTAGGTGAGGTGCTATGGCTCTCCCCGTTTTCGCCCATTATTCAAGCTTCATCGAATCAAACCTACTGGGATTTCATCATGGTCAGGCGTTCGCATCAGTTTTCAGAATACAGAGATACCGGGGGTCGACCGGTGATTTGCGGCAGACGTCGCTACGCGGGCGTTTTCCGTAACGCTCTGCTTGGCTGTCTGGCAACGATGGTAATCGTAGTCAGTCCTGTGCCTGCCTTGGCTCAGGGAGCCGAACAGGCACCCGCACAACTGATCAAGCCAGCGGGGAACGATCGCATCGTTGCTCGTTTGATCGCTCAGTTGATGCCCAAGAATCATATCTCCGCCAGGCGATTGGATGACACCATCAGCAAGCGTGCACTGGCTCTGTTCACCAAGTCTCTCGATCCACTCAAGCTGTACTTCTATCAAAGCGATATCGCTGAGTTCAATCGTGATGCCAGCCGAATCGATGACATGGTGCAGCAGGGTGATCTTTCGCTCGCCTACAAGATCTTTGGGCGATTCATCCAACGCGTTGACGAGCGAGTAGCGGTTGCCCAAGATCTGCTCAACGGTGATTTTGATTTCTCAAAAGATGAAGCCATCGTTGTTGATCCGGATGTCGCTGAGTACGCCAAGACACCAGCAGCTGCAAAGGATCGCTGGCGTCGGCAGATCAAGTATGCTCTGCTCGACCTAAAGGACGAGGGGAAGGTTGGTGAAGAGGCCGTAGATACACTTCGTCGTCGATATGGTCGCTACGCAAGACGCTGGAAGAAAACAGACAGCGATGATCTGCTGGAGATGTTCCTGACCTCGGTTACCAATGGATACGATCCGCACTCAACCTACATGTCGCCTTCGACACTCGAGGACTTCCAGATTCAAATGAGTCTGAACCTTGACGGGATCGGAGCACAGCTTCGTGAGAAGGATGGCAACACAGTTGTGTCGCGAGTCATTCCTGGTGGTGCTGCCGCCAAGCATGGCAAGCTCAAGTCAGATGACGTGATCGTGACTGTCGGTCAGGGAAAATCGGGTGACTCGGTTGATATCGTCGAGATGCCACTTTCTGATGTCGTCGACCTGATCCGCGGCAAAGCGGGCAGTACGGTACGCCTTGGGGTGAAGCCAGGGGGAGTCGGAAATGTTGAAGAGTTCAAAATCGTCCGTGCAACCATCGCTCTCGAAGAGTCGGCTGCCCGCGGTGAGATCATCAACCATAAGAATCCTGATGGTGGCAAAGAACTGAAGATTGGGTACATCAATCTGCCCAGCTTCTACTTGGACATGGATGCAGCACGACGGGATGAGAAAAACTTCCGTAGCAGCACCCGGGACGTGCGACGCATTCTCGATGACTTCAAGACCAAGGGTGTTGACGGGATCGTGCTCGATCTCAGTAAGAACGGTGGTGGAAGTCTCACTGAAGCAATCAATTTGACAGGTCTGTTCATTGACACAGGGCCCGTTGTTCAGGTTAAGAACTCAGATGGCTCTGTTCAGGCTTACGCAGATGAAGATAGCGGTACTGCCTGGAATGGGCCGCTGGCTGTTTTGACCAGTAAGTTCAGTGCTAGCGCCAGTGAGATTTTCGCCGGTGCCATTCAGGACTACAAGCGTGGCCTCGTTATTGGTGATCCTGCGACTCACGGAAAAGGTACCGTTCAGACATTGATGAATCTGGGACAGCGTTTGTTTGGTAACAATCGACAGAACTACGGTGCATTGAAAGTCACTTTGCAACAGTTCTATCTACCAGATGGTCAGAGCACGCAGCTCAAAGGTGTTTTGTCAGATGTCATCCTGCCAAGTCTTACAGCCAAAATGGATGTCGGTGAGGGTGATCTGAAATATGCTCTCGAGCACGACACTGTTCCAGTTGCACGGCACAACCTTTACAGCATGGTTCCCGCTGACTTGGTCAATAAGTTGCGTAAGAAATCAGCAGAGCGTGTCGAAGAGGACGAAGATTTTGCTGATTTGTTGAGGCGTGTCGAAATCTATGTGGATCAAAAAGATCAGGAAACAGTCTCGCTTGAAGAGGAGTCTTTCCTGGCAAGACGCAAAGAGCTTGATTCTCAGAAAGAGGAAGAGGAAGAGTTGGAGCAGCAGATCGAAGACGCTGTGATTTTCCGTGAGAATTACTACAACAGTGAAGTAATGAACATTGTTGCAGATTACATCGACGGTCTCCGTAAGGAGAACTTGGCCAAGGCAAACTGATTGTCGCTGCAGTCAGTCTGAAACTTTCAAACCCCGGTTGCCGCGGATCACGTGGTTGCCGGGGTTTTTTTGTGGATTCGTTGCGGCACAGTAGAGGCGGGATGCTGCAACATAGGGGCATGCCAATGCTTTTTTTCTGCCGTTGGTGGACTTCGTGCCCGATTTTTAGAGCTGAAAGCTGTCGGGGTTGGGCTAGTTTTCTGCTGCGTCGCGAGTGACAAGCCAGCGAGTGGCATTGATCAGTTGGGCAGGATAGAGTTCAGGAGAATTTGGCCCGGAGAGAACGGTTTTGAGGGCGTTCTGTTTTCCTTTGCCGGCCACCATGAACCAGATTTGTCGGGCGGAATTGATCGCCGGGGCCGTGAGTGTG